>JAPKAX010000121.1 GCA_028825025.1 Rhodospirillales bacterium
ATCATACTACACGCTTGTTAAGTGGATTATGGGGTTCTATTTATTAATTGGTATATAATCAGACTAAAATTCAGTGTTAGGAACATACGCATGGATATCCGTCGTGGCTTTGTTGATACAATTGGCAACACCCCCCTTATACGTTTAAACAAACTATCGGATGAAACAGGCTGTGAAATTTTGGGTAAAGCCGAATTTTTAAACCCCGGCAGTTCAGTTAAAGACCGCGCCGCCCTATCTATGATCCGCGACGCTGAAAAACGTGGCGCTTTAAAGCCCGGTGGATTAATTGTTGAAGGAACAGCGGGCAATACAGGTATTGGGTTAGCATTATGCGCTAATGCATTGGGATATAGAACAAAAATAATAATTCCTGAAACACAAAGCGAAGAAAAAAAATCAATGTTGCGGCTGTGTGGAGCTGAATTGATTGAGGTTCCAGCAGTGCCCTTTAAAAACCCCAAAAATTACGTGCATGTGGCCGAACGAACCGCAAACGAATTAGCCGCTACGGAACCCAATGGGGTTTTATATGCCAATCAATGGGACAACACAGCAAACCGCCAAGCCCACATTGATGGCACTGGCCCTGAAATTATGCGCCAAACGGATGCTAACGTGGATGCGTTTATTTGTGCAGTTGGTACGGGTGGCACTTTAGCTGGATGTTCGTTGTATTTAAAATCAGCTAAACCAGACATTATCATCGGGTTGGCAGACCCCGAAGGTGCGTCGATGTACAATTATTTTGCCAATGGAGAGCTTGCGCCGACAGAAGGATCATCGATTTCGGAAGGTATTGGGCAAGGCCGGATTACCGGAAACTTAGAAGGGCTTGTGGTCGATAAACCGTATATGATTCGGGACAAAGAATCCGTTCAAATGGCTTTTGATTTGCTTCAAAATGAAGGACTTTGCCTTGGCGGTTCCAGCGGCGTTAACGTTGCTGGTGCCTTACGACTTGCCAAAGAATTAGGACCGGGGCACACCATCGTTACAATACTGTGTGATTATGGTACACGGTATCAAGCAAAACTCTTTAATCCGGCGTTTCTGTCTAAAAAAGGACTGCCGACGCCCCAATGGTTGGCGTAATAAAATATGACATATACAAATCCCGATGCTTTGGTTTCAACCGAATGGCTTGCTGAACACTTGTCATCACCAAACATTCGCATTGTTGATGCGACCTCTTATATGCCAGGTCAGGGCAAAGATGGCCGCGCACAATACAACGAGCAACACATTGCGGGTGCAGTCTATTTTGATATTAACGACATTGCAGACGAAACAATCCCCCTACCCCACATGATCCCTACGCCCGAAAAATTCGCGTCTAAAGTCCGGAAGTTGGGCTTGGGCGATGGCAATAAGATCGTTGTTTATGATGCCAATGGTGGATTTTTAGCAGCCGCACGGGTTTGGTGGATGTTTCGTTTATATGGGCATACCGATGTTTGTTTGCTTGATGGCGGATTGCCTAAATGGTTAGCAGAAGAGCGCCCCATTGAAGACAATGAACCCGCCCAGCGGGATCGGCACTTTACGTCGCGCATGAACAACACGCTTGTTCGTTCGGTTGAGCAAGTCATTGCCAACATTGAGACCGGTAAAGAACAAGTCATTGATGCGCGGTCTTCCGGACGCTTCAAGGGCGAAGAACCTGAGCCCCGTCCAAGCGCCAAAGTTGGCCATATTCCGGGCAGCATGAGCCTTCCGTTCAACAGCTTAATGAATCCTAAAGAACATTTCACCTACCGCTCAGCCGATGAAATCAAAGCAGCTATTGATAAAGCCGGAATTGATTTAACAAAGCCAATTACCGCATCGTGTGGATCTGGGGTAACAGCTTGTGTGCTGGCCTTTGGGTTGTATTTAATTGGGCATGAAAATGCAGCGGTTTATGATGGATCATGGTCCGAATGGGGCGATCACCCAGACACACCTGTTGATCAAGGAGAATAAGCGTAAACGCTGTTATTAGGAGCTTTCAACATGGCCTTGGCGCAAACAAAGATCACATCTGTTATCACGTATCTTGAGATGACGGAGCGGCCGACGTCCCCGACGCCTGCCCTACCCGCTATAAAAATTGTGCTGTTGCGGGCTGAAAAACCGACCTTATCGTTTTATCGTTATTTGTATAACACCATCGGTCAAGAATGGTTGTGGTGGGAACGTAGGCTAATGTCTGACGATGAGTTGTCAGTCATAATTTTGAACCCGAGGGTTGAAATTTATGTATTGTATGTTGGCGGTGTACCGGCTGGCTATGGTGAATTAGATCGTAGGGGTGGCAACGAAATTGAGCTCGCGTATTTTGGTTTAATGTCAGAATTTATTGGTCAACGGCTGGGTGGTTACTTCCTGCGTTGCATGATCAATCAGGCTTGGAGCTATAACCCAAAACGCTTATTTGTTCATACCTGCACCGAAGATCATCCTGCAGCCATTCACAACTATCAACGCCACGGGTTTTCTCCTTATGATCAAGTAACAATCGATATCGATGATACCCGATCTTCTGACGAATTTGAATGAGGCCAAAATGGATATAGGTATCCCGAAAGAAATCAAGCCTCAAGAGGGCCGCGTTGCCTTGATGCCAATTCATGTATCAACCCTGACATCAAAGGGACACCGAGTTGTGGTAGAGCAATCAGCAGGCTTAGCGTCTGGAGCAACGGATCAAGCCTATACGGATGCAGGGGCTGAGATTGTGGTATTTGCAAAAACTGTTTATGCCAACGCGGAAATGATCACCAAAGTTAAAGAGATCATGCCAGAAGAATACGGTTTTTTACGCTCTGATCATATTATTTACACCAATTTGCATACCGCCTTAAACCTTGAGTTGACGAATGTTTTAATTGATAAAAAAATCGCCAGCGTCTCGGCCGAAGATACCCACGAAGACGGGTCACCCAATTGTCCACTAGCTGGAGAAATTGGGGCTTTTGAAGGGGTGCGCATGTGCATGGCGCCGCACAACGGCACCGGGCGGCATTTCATGGAACATTTTGGCGCTCCAGCTCTAAAAGCTGTGGTTATTGGTTTGGGCGCTGTTGGGCAAGGATGCTTGCGGACCTTGCTCCGTTTGGGTTGTTCCGTAACAGGGTTAGATATTGTATCGCGCACCCAAAAATCAACGGCCCTGACGTGGGCCAGCTTTGATTATAAATCCGATGATGTTGCTAATTTAAGCACCCATTTGCCCGATGCAGATTTGATTGTAAACTGTGTTATGTGGCCCAAACATCGGGACGATCATTTAATTAGCCGCGAGATGTTAGCGGAGCTTAAACCAACGGCAGCGATTGTTGATATTTCATGCGATACAGCAGGCGCCGTTGAGACATGCCGTGCGACGACATGGGATGATCCTATTTATGAAGTAGACGGTATCAGTCATTTTTGTGTCGACAATATACCGGGCGCTGTTCCCGCCACCGCATCCGCCGGATACAGCAGGGCCATTTTTCCGTTTGTCAGCTTAGTTGCAGATAAAGGGTTGATCGCAGCATGCAAGTCGGAACCCTGGCTAGCGAAGGGGCTGACCAGTCATAATGGGACGCTAATCCTGCCCGAAACAGCCCGTCTACAAGATCGAGCATTCACTCCTGCTGAAATTTATTTAGACCAACAATAGGAACCTATCTTTGTGACCACTCCCCAATTCAGCTTCGATGAAATAAATGAAAAAGTTGCTGTAATCAATGGTGGATCTGGTGTTTTGTGTGGTGACTTTGCCCGCGCTCTGGCTGGTATTGGTGCAAAAATCGCACTGCTAGATATCAACAAAAACGCCGCTCAAAAAGCAGCTGGAGATGTAGTGAAATTGTCAGGAGCTCAAGTTATTGGGATCGCTTGTGATGTGTTATCAAAAGAATCACTTGAAGCGGCGCGTATACAAATCAATTCAGAATTTGGCCCTATCGATATTTTGGTCAATGGCGCTGGCGGCAATGCCAAGTCAGCGACCACAGAGATTGAACAAATAAGTGATATGGTCGATGCGCCCAAATCGTTTTATGGATTAGAGATTGATGGATTCAATAGTGTTTTTAATTTGAATTTTATTGGCACTCTGTTACCGACCCAAATTTTATCACAAGATATGTCGCACAAAAAATCAGGCGTTATTATCAACATTTCGTCGATGGCGGCGTTTCATCCGCTGTCGAAAATTCCTGCTTATTCTGCAGCAAAAGCGGCTGTATCAAACATCACAGAATGGCTGGCTGTGCATTTGGCACCCATGGGCATTCGGGTCAACGCCATGGCGTCTGGGTTCTTTTTAACCCAGCAATTAAAGTTTTTAGCCTTCGACGAAGCAGGCAACTTAACACCGCGCTACAAGCGTGTTATTGGGAAAACGGCAATAAAGCGCTTAGGAGACCATGAAGAATTTTAGGGCACGTTTTTGTATTTAGCATCCGATATATCGAGCTTCGTGACGGACGTTGTGATTCCAGTGGATGGCGGTTTTAATGCAGATTCTGGAATTTAGGGTCAAGACCCTAATCAGCAGAATCCGTTGGCTCAACTTCTTGGGCATTGCGCTGAATAAAGCCCATTTGGGAAATGATGAAAATAAAAGTTAGGCCCATCAAGCCAAAAACTTTGAAGTTCACCCAAAAATCGGTTGATTGAGTACGCCATACCAATTCGTTAATCATCGCCATAGCAAAGAAATAGCCTGAAAACCGAACGGTTAAAGTGCGCCATGCCCAATCGGTCATGTTCCACATTTGTCCCATAACTGATTTTAAAAACAACTTCCCAAAGGCCAAGCCACCTAACAAAATAAAACCAAACAGACTTTGGATGATGGTTGGTTTCATTTTAATAAACATATCATCCTTAAGCCACAACGTCAGGCCGCCAAAAACCCCAATAACAACAGCCGTAAGCAACGGCATCATTGGGATTTTACGCTCATACCCATAGGACAGAGTGAGCGCTATTGCTGTCGCCCCCATGATTGCTGCCGTGGCGGTAAGCAAATCACTGGTATAATAGGCAACAAAAAAGACAAATATGGGGCCATATTCAACAACGGGCTTGAGCCATTTGGGAGATGTGCTTTGGGTATCCATAGTTATTATTTTTATCCATAAAGTGTTTAAAACATAGAAAAACCAGTCTACCTAAACAGACCGGTTTTTTAATACACGTAAAAAGCCTAATGCGCCAGAATTTGGCTCAAGAACAATTGAGTGCGTTCGTGTTGTGGATTATCGAAGAACTGATTTGGCTCATTCTCTTCAATAATTTCGCCTTCATCCATAAAGATCACGCGATTTGCCACAGTTTTGGCGAAACCCATTTCGTGGGTCACACAAATCATCGTCATGCCTTCTTCAGCCAGCTCGATCATAACGTCCAACACTTCCTTGATCATTTCAGGGTCAAGGGCGGATGTTGGCTCATCGAACAACATGATTTTTGGGTTCATGCACAACGACCGGGCAATCGCCACACGTTGTTGCTGACCACCAGAAAGCTGCCCCGGGTACTTTGCTGCTTGTTCTGGAATTTTAACCCGTTCCAAATACTTCATAGCCGTTTCTACAGCCTCATTCCGTGGTATGTTGCGCACCCACATAGGTGCCAAAACCAAGTTTTCCAAAATCGATAAATGCGGAAATAAATTGAAATGCTGGAAACACATTCCCACTTCCCGGCGGATTTCATCAATTTTTTTCAAATCATTGGTGAGCTCGATCCCATTGACAATGATCTGACCTTTTTGGTGCTCTTCTAGTCGGTTTATGCACCGAATTGCAGTTGATTTTCCAGACCCAGATGGCCCACAAACAACAATCCGCTCACCATGACTGACCTTCAGATTAATATCTTTCAAGACATGGAATGAACCATACCACTTATGCATAGAATTGATCTCGATCACCACCTCATCGCTCACTGACATGGTTTTTGTGGGGTGGTGCAGATCATCAGCGCCTACATTTGTTTCAGACATTTAGTGTCTCCCTATATCCTTGCGGATTATATATCCCAGACCTTAGTGGCCGGTATGAAGTTTACGTTCAAGATGCTGCGAATATTGGCTCATGCCGAAACAGAAACACCAATAGACAAGGGCCGCAAAGGCAAATCCGGTGGTTAGATATCCTAACCATTTTGGGTTTGAAGACCCCGCTTGGATCATCGCCAAAAAGTCTAACAGCCCAATAACACCAACAAGTGTTGTATCTTTGAACAAACCAATGAACGTATTCACAATCCCTGGAATAACCAATTTCAGAGCCTGCGGCATAACAATGAAATACATCATTTTACCAAAGTTAAGCCCCAACGCTTTTGCACCTTCATATTGCCCTTTTGGAATTGCTTGTAATCCACCACGCACCACTTCTGCCATGTACGCGGAAGAGAATAACGTGACCCCAACTAGTGCGCGTAATAATTTATCGAAGTTCACCCCTTCTGGCATGAATAATGGAAACATAACCGATGACATGAACAAAATAGAGATCAGCGGAACACCCCGCCACAATTCGATAAAGGCCACACAAATTGCTTTCACAACTGGCATATTTGATCGGCGCCCAAGGGCCAGAATAATCCCGATGGGCAACGAGGCAACAATGCCTGTAATAGCAATAACCAAGGTTAGGAATAATCCTCCCCACAGGTTGGTTTCGACGTACATCAAACCAAACGAACCACCCACATACATATAGAAACAGATGATCGGGAACGGTAACAGTAAGAACAAAGCAAACCATTTTTTGAATGGAATTTGTGGAATAAGCAAAGCAAGCAATGCAATACCAAAAAGTCCATAGGTAATTTTAATGCGCCAAAGCTCTGATTCTGGGTATCGACCAAACATAAATGGTGTTATCCAAACTTTGATGAAAGGCCAACAAGCAGCTGCAATTGGGCCGCCCGTTTCGTTTTTACATACCGAGTTATCATCACCTACCCAAGCCGCATCAAAAATCAACCAGTCCAGCATCGGTGGGATCATGGTATAGACTAGGTAAATAGCAAACACGGTAAACAGAGTGTTGACGGGTGAAGAGATTAGATTTGCCCGAACCCAACCTATTGCGCCCGTTGTTGACGCTGGAGGGGGTAAATCTGGATGCAAACCAACTTCGTATTGTCGTTGTTCAGCCATAATCAGAGCTCCACCAAAGACATTTTATTATTATACCAGTTCATGAACGTAGAAATCAGCAAGCTGACAATAAGATAGAACCCCATTGTAATAGCAATGATTTCAACGGCTTGACCTGTTTGCATCAGCACCGTGCCAGCAAAAACCAGAACGATATCTGGGTAAGCAATCGCTGCCGCCAGAGACGAATTTTTGGTTAAATTCAGATACTGACTGGTCAATGGCGGAATGATCACGCGTAACGCTTGCGGTATGACAACCATACGCAAGGTGACGCCTGGTTTGATCCCCAATGCATACGCGGCTTCCGTTTGGCCTTTATCAACAGCACTGATCCCGGCGCGAACGATTTCAGCAATAAACCCCCCGGTATACAAAGCCAAAGCAAAAGCCAAAGAGACTAATTCAGGTGGAATTTCAGCACCACCCCGGAAATTAAAGCCCTTAAGCGCTGGATTATCCCAACTCATTGGCCCTCCCATCACGACAGCCGCAAGTGCGGGCAGTGCAATTAAAATCCCAAGGGATGTCAAAAACACAGGAAACGGTTGCCCGGTTAATTCCATGCGTTTTTTGGACCATTTTGCCAACATAACACAGGCAAAAATTGCAATAATTAAGGCGATAACTACAACATTAAATCCGTCTTCGGGAACCGGTGATGGAATGAAAAGTCCACGATTATTAGCAAAGACATTCGCCCCAAACTCCAAACTTTGTCGTGGCCCAGGCAAAGCCCGAAGCACACCAAAATACCAGAAGAAGATTTGCAGCAACACAGGAATATTTCGCATCATCTCAATATAGATGAGCGCCATTTTAGCTATCAGCCAGTTTTTGGATAATCGGGCAACCCCCATAACGAAACCGATGATCGTCGCAAAAATGACACCAATAAAGGCAACCAGCAAGGTGTTCAACATGCCGACGTAAAGGGCCCAGCCATATGTGTTTTCTTCGCTATATCCGACGAATGGGCTGTAACCAATGGCAAAACCTGCAGTGGTGTTCAGGAACCCAAAACCTGATGCAATACCCTGGCTTGCTAAGTTTGCCATCGTATTGTTTACAATTATGCCCCCCAAAATGAGGACGGAGCCAAGAACAAGTACTTGAAAAAACAGAGCGCGCGCTCGAGGGTCGTTGATCAATTTCACCTTTGGCGGTTCTAATTGATCTTGTTCTATAGTCTCTACAGCCACGCTTCAGCTCCCCTGAATATTTTTTAATTTGAGCCGAGGACATAGATTGAGGTGCACCCAATTAAGGATGCACCTAACCTATGACATTATGTAAACGTTTATATTAGCGGACAGGTGGCGCGTACAAGATGCCGCCTTTGCTCCACAGACGGTTCAAACCGCGTGGTAATCCAACAGGTGTATTTTCACCTAAGTGACGATCAAAGACTTCGCCATAGTTACCAACCTGCTTGATGATGTTGAAACTCCAGCTGTTGTCGACGCCCAAGTTCTTGCCTGTGTCGCCTTCAACGCCAAGCATCCGACGGATAGCAGGATTTTTAGAGCTTGCTTTCATGCTGTCAACGTTAGCTGAGCTTAAGCCTAATTCTTCAGATTCGATCATCACGTTCAATGACCACTTAACCAAATCGAACCACTGATCATCAGCATGTGGTACAACAGGGCCTAATGGCTCTTTGGAAATGATTTCAGGAAGAACTTGGTGCTCGCCTGGGTTCTTCATCTTGGTGCGCTGTGCAGCAAGTGCTGATTGGTCAGTTGTGTAAACGTCGCAACGACCCGCGTCGTATGCAGCAACAACTTCGTCAGCTTTTTCGAAGAATACACCTTTGAACTTCATGCCATTGGCACGGAAGTAATCAGAAAGGTTCAGCTCAGTTGTAGTACCTAAGTTTGTGCAAACAGATGCGCCGTCAAGCTCAAGCGCACTTTTAACGCCCAAAGATTTGCGAACCATGAAACCTTGTCCATCATAATAAGCAACGCCGGCGAAGTTCATGCCTAATGCTGTATCACGAACCAATGTCCATGTTGTGTTTCGTGACAACATATCAATTTCACCAGACTGAAGCGCAGTAAAACGTTCTTTAGATGATAGAGGCGTGTACTTCACCTTTGATGCATCGCCAAACAATGCTGCTGCGACTGAACGACAAACGTCGACATCCAAACCACTCCAGCCGCCTTTAGCATCTGGGTTAGAAAACCCTGGAACGCCTTGGCTAACACCGCACTGGATGAAGCCTTTAGCTTTAACACGGTCTAATATGGGGCCAGCGCTTGCAGGCGTGACAATAGCTGTCGTTGTAATCGCTGCTGCCATAACAGCGGCAAATGTTGTAATTGTTTTTTTCATAATTTATTACTTCCTGTTGTTAATTATTCACTATATTATAATCTGAATTCATATTTAAGATTGTTCATTTTAATTCTGTAACATGCATAATTAACGCATCTTAAGCATTAAGAATATTTTTACATTCATAACTTCATGTAATTCTTAGAAATATGCAACAATGAATTTATGAATTTGTGAATTTTAGGCATATCGCATGTGAATTTTACGCACACAT
>JAPKAX010000122.1 GCA_028825025.1 Rhodospirillales bacterium
AAGACTGAAAGAAATCAGTAAATTAAAATTTGACTATCGTCCTTATGATCCAGCCTTCCCAGAATATGGTAAACCTCGTGCTGCGGACTTAGTTTGTTGTTTAGATGTGTTAGAACATATTGAAGCTGATTTTATAGACAATGTGATATCTGATCTTGGACGTATAACTCGAAAACTTGGGCTGTTTACTGTTCATACAGGCCCAGCTATGAAAGTTTTGCCGGATGGACGTAACGCTTACCTAAGTCAAGAACCATCTTCATGGTGGCTTCCTCGATTATGTCCCTACTTTAACATCAAAGAACTGCAAAGCTCTGAAACGGGATTTCTCGTCATTGTAGAGCCCATTAATAAAAGATAACACTACTTTCCAGAGAGCATTCTGAAGGTTTAGCTGATTTAGAATATGTCAAAATTATTATTATAGCATCTTTGCACGTTGCTATACTAAATGTGTGATTCTGGCCAATATCGATAGTTCTTTCTGACTACTGACTTGACCCGCTTACCTTTTAATTACTGTCTTCTGAGACGAGTTCTTGTGGCCTTAAAGGTAACTTTTGGTGCCATTGAATCGATGACTTAATCAAGGAGAACACATCCCGTACAACTCCATGCGGGTAACGAAACAAAGTGATTCCAGTAAGTGCTGCAAGTGATAATATCAAGATGATATGAAGCACTAACTGGATTTGTAGCGACACTATTGAGATCGCTTGGCGTATTTTATGCGGACACATAACCTACTTTTCTTTTTTTGTGTCACTTAAGTAATTCAAATCTACACTATAAGTTGTTGAAAATGTGCAATCTTAATCTTTAATATGCTAATATTTGTTTCTTTCGAAA
Source organism: Rhodospirillales bacterium (assembly GCA_028825025.1). Lineage (GTDB taxonomy): Bacteria > Pseudomonadota > Alphaproteobacteria > Rhodospirillales > Casp-alpha2 > JABMNT01. The sequence continues at coordinate 850 of JAPKAX010000122.1, forward strand.
CAAAACATAAAAGCATACACCTTCCATCACACTGGGTCATTACAGCAGCGTTGCCCTCATCGGTGCGTCGGTCAGAATGCTGGGTAGCAGTCCCTCAACTTGAGTGACCCAAAGCATTGCGTTTCGGTCGATACTGCGTATAGCATTTGGAACTAGGTATGGGTTATCTCATCCTTATCAGATTCTATATTTTCAAATTCAGAGCGTTGTGATTTATTTTTGTATTTTGAAGCGCTATTCAACGAATTCTTAATCAGGTCAAAATTATGTCTTTGCTGATTATGGTGCAATAGTGTGAAGATTTTAATATTAGAAAAGTTGTTCTTTATTAGTAAATTCTCGATCAAATTCCGCTTCCATGTCTTTGAAGTCTTGGGTCACGGGTAAACCTTCGGCACGCATAGTTGCTATGGTTTGCTTTAAGCGCATATGGATCTCATGAGCATCACCAAAATAATCTTGAGATTCAGTCATCAATCGGACTAGTTCAGTAATAAAAATACCTCGCTTAAATAATTTGAACCTTAATTCATTATACGCCGTTAATGAATTAATTTTTTAATTATTTGAACTTTCTTCGTTTTCATACGCGTATTTAATCAAGGCAACTAAGCGATAAAAACCGTGAACAAATTTTCCGTAAGGCAGTGTTATAAATAGGGCGAGAACGAAGCTTAGGTGAATGATCAAGATCGGACCCAAGAGGATCGATCCTTTCGCCAGCATCAAAACCAACCCCGTGATGCTGGTCATCAGTAACAGAATTAAAAATGCTGCATCCATTCCCTTATTTGCGGTCGCTTTAGGTGCATCATCGGCAATATACTTAAGCCATAAAAGCCCTATAGGACCAATAATCAGCCCAATGCCACCGCTAATCCCCAGTATTTTTGGTAGGGTTAAGAATGCATAGGGCGCAATCCAATTAAAGCCGTAATGATACACAGTCCCGACCGAGGTAGCAGCAAAACATAACATAAATCCAAAAAACGTTAATTGATGATAAATTCGACGTGCATGGGATGGAGCTTCGTTTGGATATGTGCACCCATCGCCACTACCGCCATCTAAATATTTAAGCGTTACCCCTTGTTTGATGCCAGTAATTATATGCCCCCAATGGAGCTTCAATGGGGACGGCAAACTAAGGGCCCGCCAATAGCGCACGATACCCGCCACTAATGCCAGCAAGGCAACCACACCAACTGCACCAAACGTATTTGCCATTAGAGAATGGGGGATGATATCGTAAAATGCTGCCCCTGCGAATGATGAACCGCCGAAAAACCAAAATAAGCTGAAAAAGCTTAAAACCGTTATAATGGTCGCCCACATTCCATTATTCTCGAACGCTTTTCCCATAAAGCGGGGGAAGGCGTACGTGGCATAAGTTTGTTGACGCAAATCAGAAAATGTTTGCGGCACATTAACTTGAAATTCGTGAGGATCAGCATATTGGCAATGGTGATAACAACTGCCGCAATTGTGGCACAAATTAGCCAAATATTCGACATCCGCTTGTTCGAATGCCAAGCGCTTTTCCATGGCTGGAAATACTGCGCAATGGCCTTCGCAATACCGACACGCGTTACAAATCGTCATGATCCGTTCAGCTTCAACTTGGGTGGCAGATTGTAAATCAGTTAAGCGCATTTTTTGCCGCCTCTTTACCAGCTTTCCGCCCGAACACGCCTCCAATGGTCATACCAATTCCCGCTAAATAACCTTTACCCAAAACATTTCCTGCCATAATTTCACCCGCAGCAAAGACGTTTTTATACATCGCCCCATTCTCCATTAGCACTTGAGCCTTATCCGTCACCCCAACACCCAAATAGGTGAAGGTTATACCAGGCTTTAGACTGTAAGCGCTGTAAGGCGGTTGATCTATGGTTCTGGCCCAGTTGGTTTTGGCAATTTCCAAACCGTCCGTGTGGCATCCATCTAATTCCGTATGATCGAAATTACCGGGAACAACAGATCGGTTGAAGTCTTCTATGGTTTTAATCAATTGCTCTTCATCAATGCCAATTTTGTGCGCCAAAGCGCCAATGGTGTCTGCAACAATCGGCGGGAAGACCGGAGGCATAAACGCCCCCTTTGATTTTTGGTCAATAATCACATGGCCGACCTGATTGTTTTGAGCCGCAACCAAACGTCCCCAAATTGCGTATCGTTTCGGCCAAAAATCTTCACCTTCATCATAAAATCGGTGCGCTTGATCGTTAACAACAATTCCTAAAGAAACGCAATCAACCCGTGTCACGATCCCGCCATCAAATTTGGGCGCACGCCCATCAATAGCCACCGCATGACATTGTTTTGGGTCGCCAATCTGCTGCGCTGCATTTTTGTGCAGCAATTTGATCATACCTCCCATATTATAAGGCGTTCCGCGGATTAAAAAGTTTTCAGCAACGGCGCCCCAAGCCTCTTTTAACCACTCGATATTGCTTTCGAACCCACCGGATGCTGCAACCAAAGTTGCCGCAGCAATTACTTTGTTTTCAGGCTCATATTTGACCGTCGCATTCTTAAACGTATCGACCTCAAACTCTAAATCAATAACTTCGGCATCATAATGAACTTCAATGCCCAATAGTTCAGCTTCGCGGTACAATGCGTTCATCACCGCTTTGCCGCCACCCAGAAAAAATGCATTGGTCCTGCCCAAATGGAGGGTTCCCCCCAAGGGCGGTTGAAAGCGCACGCCGTGGTCATGTAACCATTGCACGCTCTCAGCTGATTCGCGAATTGTCATACGTGCCAAATGCTCGTTCGTAATGCCGTCAGTTACCCGCATTAAATCGTCAAAATATTCATCTTCGGTGTAGGTGTCCTGCAATACAAAAGTTGGGCCTTTGTGCATTGGCCTTAAATTGCGCGTATGTCGCGAATTTCCAGCCCGGTGGGTGCGCGGCGCGCCTTCAAGAATACACACAGATGCACCTAACTCAGCCGCACATATGGCCGCTGTCAAGCCAGCATGGCCTCCGCCAACCACCAAAACGTCGTAGCATGTTTTTTTAAAATTCAAAATAATCGGGCCATCGTTAGTAGGTTGTGACTTTAAATTAGAATTTAAACCTGCCTGCCAAGGGTGGTAAACGCAAGGGGGAAAGAGTATTATTTCTATCCATAGGGTTTTACGAATTTAGGTATAAAGAATGTCAGCTGCAGACGGGCATATTGAAGAATCAACAGCTATTATTACTGAACGAAGTGAAGCTATTGTGCCAAAAATCGGCATTGTTTTAGGCTCAGGTTTAAGCAGTTTTGCAGATAGCATCGATAATCCCATCATTATACCCTTTGATGATTTGCCCGGATTTCCGAAACCCGCTGTCAGCGGCCATGAAGGGCGTTTGGTTTTGGGTACGGTTGGCGGAACATCTGTCGCCATAATGCAAGGCCGCACCCATTATTATGAAGCGGCCGATGCGGGGGTCATGAAAGTTCCGATCCAAACTCTTAAAAGTCTAGGCTGTGAAGCCGTTGTTCTCACCAATGCTGCGGGAAGCCTGAACCCCAATGCGGGGCCGGGCAGTCTCATGCTGATATCGGATCATATTAACTTTATGGGGGTATCGCCGTTATTTGGCGAGGCGGGGAACGGGCGGTTCGTTGATATGACAAACGCTTATGACAGAGGTTTCCTAAATGAATTCAAGTCGATAGCAGACGGGCAGGGGGTTAGGCTCCATGACGGGATTTATATGTGGTTTTGTGGTCCACAGTTTGAAACACCAGCCGAAATTCGAGCTGTAAAAACTTTGGGTGCAACCTGCGTCGGCATGTCGACTGTGCCCGAAGTCATTTTGGCCTGCCATGCCGGTTTACGGGTTGTAGCCCTTTCCATCATCACCAATTTTGCTGCGGGTATGGGCGACACGAAACTCAGCCATGAACAAACTTTGCGGAATGCAAAAATTGCTGCTGAAGATGTGCATCAATTATTGGTCAGCTTTTTATCGTCGTATAAAAGCTAGGTCCTTTTTATGACCACACACATCCCCAAAGTTGAATTGCATTGCCATTTTGAAGGAACTATTTCACCTGATTTAATGAAGCGCTTGGCGGCGCGCAACAAAATGCCTGTTCCTGAAAACTTAATTGGATCGGACGGCACATATTATTGGAACACATTCATTGAGTTTTTAGGCGCCTATGATGGGGTGAGTTCTGTCCTTAAAACGAAACAAGATTACCGCGACACCGCTTATGAATATTTGATAAAATCAGCATCGGAAGGCTGCATTTATTCAGAACTTTTTACATCCCCCGATCATTCCGCATTGGTTGGTATTGGGTATGATGAAATGAATGAAGGCATAGCCCAAGGGATCGACGATGCTGAAAAAGAATGCGGCATTATTGGCCGGATGATCGCAACGTGTATCCGACATTTAGGTCCAGATGCAGCGTTGCGCGCTGCCCAATTGGTTGTCGATTATCCACACAAATACGTTGTTGGTTTTGGTATGGGCGGAGATGAAGGGCAGTATGAGCCGCACGATTTTTCTCCCGCCTTTGATTTGGTTTTTGCGACAGGTTTACCGTGCACCGTTCATGCTGGTGAGGTTGGCGGATGGCAAAGCGTTGAAGATGCATTGGATGCACTACCCGTTACCCGCATTGGCCATGGCGTCAGATCAATCGAAAACCTGGAATTGCTAAAGAGGCTAAAGCAGGAAAAAATTGTTTTAGAAGTCTGCCCAACCAGCAACCTGGCCCTTGGTATTTATAAGAACGCTGAGCAACATCCGCTATGCGCTTTAATTGAAGCGGGGTGTAAAGTGACGTTAAGTTCAGACGATCCGCCTTTTTTTCACACTTCAATTGGGGCGGAATACGCCCGCGCTCAAGCTGAATTTGGGTTAGATAATGCTGCACTTTTACAGCTCACCCGAAATGCCATTGATGCAGCATTTGTTGACGTGGAGACTAAAACAAAGCTACGGGCTCAATTATGATCTACTTTTAGAAGAACAGCAGGTGGGTTGTTTCGACTGCTACGGCTCTATGTTTCCCAGCCTAACACCGAATCAGTTCTGAGTTCTGTCGACCAGCTGGAAAGCAAAAGTTATGAATAGTCTAAATGATAAACCTTGTATCGCATTGCTACAGTGGGACGCTTTTTGAATTGTGTCAGAATTAATGTCCAAGTTATTAGCCAATGACACCGTTCTGGCGTGGGCTAATTTGCTAATCGTGTCAGATAAACGGATTTTTGATAACGGCGATAAGGTGGCTAGAAATAAAACTGAAGTTCGCGTTAATGAGCGTATGGATGAAGTCGATTTTTAAGATGGTATTACAAATTTTCTCGATACGAAAAACATCAACTCGGCCTATATTACGCCGGGTGTTGTTTCAAAGTTATCAAGGGTTGCCGTTCTTCAAATTCGGGTTTTGTTGTCGATTTAGCCAAAAATAAAGTCGTTAATGGCATTTGCTTCTCGCCCTTTAATAAAGACGCCTTACATTAAGGCGGTATGGAGGTGGATGATGAACTGTCATGGATCAAACAACGCTTAAATTTCACAGCGCGCTTTGGAGAATTTAATGTGGTTGATGGAATGTGGAATGTTCGAGTGACATCGCATGTTCCGATCAAAGATGTTGCTGGGCTTTTGACAGAAGAGCGAGTTTTACATGCCAGAATGTTGTCTGATGAAACATTAAAAGGCGCAGGGTTTGATTGACCACGGATTGCTGTAGCAGCGCTTAACCCCCATGCAGATGATGGTGGTGCCATTGGCCGCGAGGAAATCGATATTATTGCTCCAGAAATCGAAAAAGCCAAAGCCAAACAAATCGATTTTGCAGGCCCGTTTCCTAGCGATACTTTGTATCTAAAAGTCCGTGATGGGGAATATGACAGCGCAGTGAGTATGTTCCACGATCAAAGCCAAGTCGCGATCAAACTTTTAGGATTTCACAAAGGCGTAAACGGTTCACGCGGGCCTGCAAATACCAATTGCAACGCCGGCTCACGGAAATGCTTTTGATATTGTGTGCACAAACTCCGCCAACGTTGTTCCCACACTAAATGCCTTCATAATATTGGCTGATATGATTGAAAGCCATAAATTGGAGCCAAAATAGGCCACGTCACACTATAAAAATACAGATGCTCATATAGTATGACAAATAGGCCTTAACGGTTGTTGGATTTACGCCACTCAGCAAAATCTGTTTTAGTTTGGGGGTCCGTTGGTGGATATAATCCGAAGGTTGAATGACCCGCCAAAACCCGCTCTTGAACAAAGTCTTCAAAAGCTGTCATTTCAAACACTTCTTCGGCAATTTTGTTGGCTAAATGGGCTGGAATACAAACAACACCATCAGCATCGCCCATAATTATATCGCCCGGATAGACGCCAACCCCGCCACATGCAATGGGATCATTAAGTGCAATGGCACGGTGTTTAATCAAATTTGTCGGTGCTGAAGGGCCGACGTGATAAGCTGAAAAGTTCATTTCTGCAATTTCCCCAGAATCCCGAAACCCACCATCAGTAACGACACCAGCCACACCGCGGACCATCATACGCGATAAAAGAATACCGCCTGCTGACGCCGCACTTCGGTCACCACGCGCATCAATAACCATCACGTGACCTTCAGGAATATCTTCAACACCTTGTCGCTGTGGATGAGTGCGGTCTTCAAAAACATCAATTGTATCAAGATCTTCGCGCGATGGAATATAGCGTAATGTATACGCTTCACCAACCAGACGCGGAGCGTCTGGGTTGATTCGTTGTGGGCCCTGCATGTATGTATTCCGCAATCCGCGCTTAAATAGGGCTGTTGTTACTGATGCCGTACTGATTTCTTTCAGTTTTCGCCGATTTTCTGCGGTTAATTCATTATCCATTTTTTTCTTCCTGAAAATGTTATTTACAATATTTTATTAAATTTGTATAAATTTGTCAATTATTGTAAATAACAGTAACCTTTTTTGACAATTCCAAACATAGTATCTAGTAATAAGTAAATAATTTTAAAATTGGATTCGTAACAAGGAGTTCTCATGACTGAGCGTAAAAAGACCTATGAAGAATTACGAAGTTATCGCTGGTATGGGGTGCAGGATTTAAGATCTTTTGGCCATCGGTCACGCACCATGCAAATGGGCTACGATTCTAAAGATTGGGCAGGCAAACCAGCGATTGCTATTATCAATACATGGTCAGATATCAACCAATGTCATGCCCACTTCAAAGAGCGTGTTGAACAAATTAAAAAAGGTATTTTGCAAGCCGGCGGGTTCCCCTTAGAGCTGCCAGCAATTTCCTTGTCAGAACCAATGGTTAAACCAACCACAATGCTCTATCGCAACCTGCTTGCCATGGAAACAGAAGAGCTAATCCGCAGCCATCCAGTTGATGGCGTCGTGCTGATGGGCGGCTGCGATAAAACCACGCCAGGCCTGATTATGGGCGCGCTGAGCATGAATTTACCAACGATTTACTTCCCCGGTGGCCCCATGCTGAATGGCAACTGGAAAGGTAAACGATTGGGCAGTGGATCAGATTCTTGGAAATATTACGATGAGCTTCGTGCGGGCAATATAACCAAACAAGACTGGACTGAAGTTGAAGAGGGCATAGCCCGATCATACGGCCATTGCATGACCATGGGAACAGCATCAACTATGACGTCTATTGCTGAAGCCATGGGCTTTACATTGCCAGGTGCATCATCAATTCCAGCCCCTGATGCCAACCATATCCGCATGGCAAAAGCCTGTGGTCGCAGCATTGTTGATTTGGTTTGGGATGATTGGAAACCCAGTGATTGGCTGACCCGCGCATCATTCGAGAACTCTATAGCCGCCGCTATGGCTATGGGATGTTCAACCAATGCAATTGTTCACGTTGTCGCTATGGGCAAACGCGCTGGATTTGATATTAGCTTAAATGATTTTGATCAGATTGGCCGAAAAGTCCCGGTAATTGCTAATATTCGTCCGAACGGTGATCATTATTTAATGGAAGATTTTTATTATGCAGGTGGCTTGATGGGCATGTTGAAACGAATTGAGCCGCACTTAGACACTGAATGTCTGACGGTAAACGGAAAATCGATTGGCGAAAACATTGCAACGGCTGAAGTCTATGATGATGACGTTATCCGCACGCTGGACAACCCAATTTACGATTCTGGTGCGTTGGTTGTCTTGAAGGGGAATATAGCTCCAGATGGCTGTGTTATGAAAGTTTCAGCCATGGATAAACGGTTTTTGAAACATTCAGGCCCGGCACTGGTGTTCGATGATTACCCCGCTATGAAAGCCGCAGTATCTGACCCAGATTTAGATGCGACAGCGGATAGTGTTATGATTCTGCGCAATGCCGGTCCTTTGGGTGGGCCTGGTATGCCAGAATGGGGCATGCTTCCTGTGCCTGATAAGTTGGTTAAACAGGGCGTTCGCGATATGTTGCGGATTTCTGATGCACGGATGAGCGGAACCAGCTATGGTGCTTGTATTTTGCATGTTGCCCCTGAATCTTACATAGGTGGGCCGCTTGCGCTCCTTAAAACCGGTGACATAATTACGCTTAATGTTGATCAACGTTCGATCAAAGTCGAATTAAGTGATGAAGAGTTGCAAGCACGCCGTGATGAGTGGACACCACCACCACCGCGTTATGAACGCGGTTATGGTGCAATGTTCTCCAAGCACATCAATCAAGCTCCAGAAGGCTGTGACTTTGATTTTTTAATGACAGATTATGGTGCTCCAGTTCCAGAGCCCGAGATTTATTAATCGACAGGTGGTGTGTTCGTTGCTCTGCCAACGAACATTTAACCTTAGTTTCTGATTGTTTTAATGTATTTTGTT
>JAPKAX010000375.1 GCA_028825025.1 Rhodospirillales bacterium
TATGTTTTATATAATTTTACCTGCTATACTTTAGTTATAAAATCACTGATCAGCCTGGCTTAAGAAATGCGAAACAAGAACATTTCTTTCCTTGTAAAAACGAAGGAATACTCAGGCATTGTAATGTCGTGAAATTATCTGCTGTCGTTTTTTCTGTCTAATAATCGCTTCAAGTATGCCTTGTTTCTGTTTGGAAATCTTTCGTTTCTCCCAGATCAGTTTTTCCAGCTGTTGGATTTTGATGCTGACTTTGCCACCACTAGCTATGCCGACTGCAGATCAAAAGATGGTATGCTTAATGCGCTTCGTAATATAGATCACATAGACGCTGCCAGCTCATCAATCGTCGAAGTGATGGCAGGCTTTATACTATATTGGGTAACAGCCGCCTATTCCAGCACAAACGAGCGCGTCGAGGTGGCACATAAAGATAGTTTTCACACTGTCGCCATTCTGGCTGGCGGCTTCTCCCTGATCAAACGATCCGTGCCAGAGTAAATGGTTGAGCAGGGGGTAGCCCGTCCCTAACCACGTACCGCAACACTAAGGGGATATGCAGCTGCCCAACGCTTTGCAGATTTCTTTTCACATTGGCGCACGACAGATGACGCGGCCATTTTGGGTGAGAACCAAAGCTTTTGCAGAAGCTGGGTGCATGGCTGTGGCGGCAAAATTTGGGTTGATGGTCAATCAAAATAATCGCATAGAGGCGAGTTTAGCTCTGCCAAAAACTATGCGCTGTCAGACTGAAATCCGGCGCAAGACGGCGCCCGGCCGGCCCCAAACCCAGATCACAGCTGACCACTCCCTGCGCAAGACAAATGACCCCTGAGTGCAATCAGCCGCTACTGCGATGTGGCGCACGCCGCTTGGTCGTAGAATTTTCTAACCGGTTTCGCTGGTTCCAGATCTGTCACTGGCCAACTGCATTTTTTTGACGCAATCCAGTCACGGAAAAGTACTTTTGGCGTCTCTGCGGCACATTACCACCAAGTCAATAAACCTATTTTATCCCGCACAGAAGAGGGCGTTTTTTCAACAAAACCAATCGCCTAGATCACAAATAATGAATTATCCGCTGTCATCGCCCCATGACAATCTCTTGGTTGAGAACAGCGATTATTACCGCCGCAGGATACAAATTAAAACATCCTCCGCGGCCCACAGAAATACCCGTCAAGCCAGAATACAGCCGCCAATACCTCCAATCTGATCCAGAGGGGTGGGGTGTAAAAGTCCAGCTTCCATCCAGCAGTTTGGAGCTTTGCAAAACCCATGTAAGGTCTTGAGCGCCCTGTGTCGCCTTCATCTAGGGCGTACAAACCGGAACCAAAATTTCGCAAGCCAGATTGACGCCATATAGATCTGAATAACCATTCTGCTTATAATTTATGACGATATCCGCACTACATTCGACCATGATGCACTGGACATCAGGCGCACTTCCATTTGTAATTTTAACGGAGCGCCACCGGAATATTTGTACCAGAAATCCAGCCTTGGGATCAGCCAAGCCAGAGCAAAAAAGAGCATGCACACAAGCCCAAGCTCTACGCTGATTTTTAAGCAGGCGGTTTGTTAACTTATGGGCAAAGGGCCTCAAAGGACGTCTCACAGACCCGTTAAAGCGACCGACCTTAATCAGGTCAGCGCAGGGCCTCGCCGGTGCCTTTGAAATATCTCAGCTTGGAGGCGTTCCTTAAGCTTTCGAACCCGCCGGCTCACCGCACTTTGGGTGATGTGTAATGCACTGGCTGCGTCAGAAAACACTTTCATGCCGCGCTGTCGCGCCTAAATACTAGAGGCCTGACAGATAAGATACCTCTAGCAATGTTGTCTTTTAGTTTTATTGATCTTCACTATTACATTTATAATTATACTTTTATTTTCTATATATTTTACGCGGATTCAACTCGCCATCGCAACATTTTGTTTGAGACCAAGGAATAGCTGATTT
>JAPKAX010000376.1 GCA_028825025.1 Rhodospirillales bacterium
CGCAAGAAGCGTTAGTTGAAGGTCAAATGTTTGAAATCTATTGGGATCAACACAGGGTTTCTAAAAAGGACCGCCGACTTGAGGGTTGTGCGCTTCAAATGTCGAAAAAATTATCGGCAGAAGAGAAGCCTGAGAGCCTCCTTTGGCGAACAACCCGCGTTGCAGTTTGTGAGCTGCCGAACCTCTGACTCCCGGACCAATCCTTATTTGTGCTACATCATACCTTTCCATGTGGTGTTGAATCTTTTCTGGGGCATACAGGCTCCTATTTCGACGAACCGTCCAAAACACTCAAAGCCAGAATTCAAACATTTCCCGACGAATTAGTTCACTTCTTGAGGTTGCTTACCGTTTTCCAGCAGGACGCGGTTCTTCGTGGTTTGATGCCAACGTTCGATTTGGCTCGGAGTTTGTGGGTGGAACGGCACACCGCGAACAGCCAAGCGCCGTGCCCTTTATTGATAACGTGAAGTTTTGACTGTCTCTGCATGGCTAAAGTGGTGTGATTTGAAAACGCCAAGAGTAATCAGCGCGTATCTTCACTAGCTAGCACGACTTGTCCGAGGCCAGAAGCTTCCAGATGGGTCTCAAAATAGTCATGAAAGAATGGCAATCCTTCGGCAAGTTTTAAAAACTCATCTCGAGTTAGACTTAAGACTTTTGTGTCATCTATAGCAACCGCGGTGGCAATTCTGCGGGTTGCCCCTATCAATAATCTCTCGCCAAAGTGCCCACCGGCTTCAACAACACGGGAGGTTTCTTTCCCTGTCGTCTTGTCAATGCCTGTTATCTGGACGCTTCCAGATATAATTGTGTAGAACCCGTCCGCACGGGCGCCAGTTTCATAAATTCGATCGCCGGCGCGGTAAAGCACATAGCGTGAACTTTGTTGTTCCTCAGAATTGATTTGCACAACCGAGCGGCTCGAGAACCAATCCATCAACCAGTTCCAAAGTACAGAGATCCGCGTCTGCATACCAGGCAGAAACGAAATGTAATAAACCCGCCAAAGCAACCAGGCGGCTCGACCAGTTAATTTTATACCAAAAACTTCAGCCACACCTCGCCCAGCTCCAAGCGAAGCCAAAGACCCTTTAGAGGTATATTTAAATGCCTCTAAAGGTTGATTGCTAACAGCTGCTTTGATGTTAGACGCAATTTGCTTTGCTTGCCGCACGGCAAACTGCGCCGTTGGCGGGGCAAAATCATCCCGGTGGCTGGCGTCTTCTTTCATCGGAATCAGAGCACAATCACCAATCGACCAAATATTCTCATAGCCCTGCACACGAAAGTCACGCCCAACTAAAATGCGCCCATGTTGAAAAGCTAACGGCATTTTTAATACGGCCGAAGGTGGAGCGTTGCCTATTGTGGCAACAATGGTCCGAGTATCTATAATCTCGTTTGTAGTTGTGACAAGCTGCGTGCCAGTACATTCTGCAACGCCGACGCCCAACTGAATTTCAATTCCTCGCTGGATAAGATTTTTTTGTGCGTATCGCGCGGAACTTTCGGACATTTCATTCAAGATGCGGTCGGCAAATTCCAACACAACAACCCGTATTTCTGAGCTTTTTATGTTAGGGTAATAACAAAGCGAACGGTCAATCAGCTCCTTGATTTCGCCAACGGTCTCAATACCAGAAAAACCCCCACCAATAACGGTAAAGGTCAGCGCACCTTTTTTTACCTCAGGTAAGCGTGTGATATCAGCATGTTCTAGCCGCTCAATTACATGCGCGCGCAACCGCCGCGCATCGCTGAGGGTTTTCATGGTAAACGCGTGTTCGTTCAATCCCGGCGTACGTGATAAATCGCTTCCAGACCCTAACGCGATTATCAAATGGTCATAGCTTAGTATTGTTGGACGTCGCTGAACCCCTTGAAAAACAGTAACTGTTTGTGCCTTTGGATCGATGCTATCAATCTCAGCCTTACGCATTGAGA
>JAPKAX010000123.1 GCA_028825025.1 Rhodospirillales bacterium
TCTCAACCCGCAAACTCTAAAACGTTATTCTTTTTCGTGGTGGCGTATCTCCTTTGTTTGGTTTTATGTCGCAAGAACAAGTCAACCTGATACGCCGCTCTAATTTAAATGGTCAAACACCAGATTCAGCCATAACTCAAAAAATAACTGAGGGAACTTATTTTCATTATTACATTTTATGACGCGTTTGTTTGCCAGTTATATTGGTTTCACAAAAAGGGCCTCAATCGTTTCCAGCTGAGGCCCTTACGTGATTGATTTATCCTATATTAGGCCAAAACTGCCAACAATAAAAGAGCCACGATGTTGATGATTTTAATCATCGGATTAATAGCAGGTCCTGCCGTATCTTTGTACGGATCACCAACTGTATCGCCCGTAATCGCAGCGTGGTGAGCGTCTGAGCCCTTACCGCCGCAATTACCGTCTTCGATGTATTTTTTAGCGTTATCCCAAGCGCCACCGCCTGCGGTCATGGACAATGCCACGAACAAGCCAGTAACGATGGTACCCATAAGCATTGCGCCCAAGGACGTAAATGCAGCTGTTTGGCCAGCAAATGAATTGATAACAAAATACATAACAATAGGGGCAAATAACGGAAGCATTGAAGGAATAATCATTTCCTTAATTGCTGCTTTCGTCAGAATATCAACGCATTTGCCGTATTCTGGTTTTCCTGTGCCTTCCATAATACCTGGAATGTCACGGAACTGGCGACGTACTTCTACAACAATAGAAGCAGCTGCCCGACCCACTGCCATCATGCCCATGGAACCGAACAAATAGGGAATCATGCCCCCAATAAACAGACCAATAACCACGTATGGATTTTGCAGGCTGAAGTTAACATCCAAGTCTGGGAAGTAGTGCTTCAAATCTTCGGTGTAAGCACCAAACAAAACCAACGCAGCCAATCCAGCTGAGCCAATGGCATAGCCTTTAGTGACAGCTTTGGTTGTGTTTCCAACCGCATCCAGAGCATCTGTTGTTTTGCGAACATCTTCGGGTAATTCTGCCATTTCAGCAATTCCGCCCGCGTTATCAGTGACGGGACCAAAAGCGTCCAAAGCGACAACCATTCCAGCCAAAGCCAGCATGGCAGTTGCGGCCATAGCAATTCCGAACAATCCGGCCTGCATAAAGGCGATAATAATACCAGCGCAGATTACAATAACTGGAAGCGCCGTGGCTTCCATAGAAACGGCTAGTCCTTGAATGACGTTGGTGCCATGCCCTGTTTCTGATGCGGAAGCAATGCTTCTAACTGGACGATATTCGGTGCCTGTATAATATTCAGTAATCCAAATAATCAGGCCGGTAACAACCAAGCCAACGAGCGAACAGATGAACAACTGCATACCGGTAATTTTACGTCCGGCCATATCGAATGTTGCATCGAAACCCATATACTGAGAGATGACAACAGCAATCAGCCCAGCTGAAATAACGGCGCTGGCGATGAAGCCTTTATATAAGGCACCCATGATTGAGTTGTTGGCACCGAGCTTTACAAACCATGTAGCAACAACCGAAGCAATGATGCAAACGCCACATATCAATAGCGGGAGCAACATCATGGTTTCCTGATCAGCACCACTGAAGTAGATCGCACCCAATAGCATCGTTCCGACAATCGTCACCGCATAGGTTTCAAACAAATCAGCGGCCATGCCGGCACAATCACCAACGTTGTCGCCAACATTATCCGCAATAACGCCTGCGTTACGGGGATCATCTTCTGGAATACCTGCTTCGATTTTTCCAACCAAATCAGAACCAACGTCAGCACCTTTAGTAAAGATACCGCCGCCCAAACGGGCAAAGATAGAAATCAATGAAGCACCAAAGCCAAGAGCAATCAAAGCTTCGAGAATATGGCGCATGCCTTCTGCTGAGTTTGGGTCGATTATATTGCGCAGCACGATGTAGTAGCCAGTGACACCTAAAAGCGCCAAGCCAACAACCAACATACCTGTTACTGCGCCAGATTTGAATGCAACATCCAAACCACCAGCTAAACCAACACTACGTGCTGCTTCAGTTGTACGGACGTTTGCTCGTACTGAAACATGCATACCAATGAAGCCTGCTAGGCCTGAAAGGACGGCGCCAATGGCGTATCCAATTGCGCTAAGAGGGCCAAGCCAGAAGCCCAGTAAAACACCAATGATGACACCAACAACTGCAATAGCTGTGTATTGGCGATTTAAATATGCGCTTGCGCCTTCTTGAATAGCTGCAGCAATTTCTTGCATACGTTCGTTACCAGCAGGCGCTGCTAGAACGGAACGGACCGCCCATGCACCATAAAGCAATGCGATAACACCGCATACTAAAACTAAATAATAAAGATTCATTCCATACCCCTGTTTCGTGTGAATTAATCGGCTTGTTTTTGGATTCTCATACAGCCAAATCAAAGAAATAGAGGGATTTAAACATTACCATAAATTCCATCTGAATCAGTGCAAAAATCCTGAAAACTTGCGGAAATGTGGCAGATATAAAAACATAAAGCAACTCAGGCTCAAACAAGCCTAATTCGCATACCATAAACTGTGCTTATAATTTTGCGATAGAGACAATTAAGTATTGTTTTTTCAATGAGTTATTAGTTAGACGTATCGATAACCGATTGTACAAGAACGTCATCTATAAGACCTTTTCCGAAATTTCGATCTGACATTAATTTCAGTCTTTGTTTTAAGATAAAGACATCGATTCGTTCTTTTTCTTTAAGCAGGCGAGGCATAAAAGCGTGAAGATCTCTAACAAATGTATCGCTAATGCGAGGCATCATGCGTTGGATTTTGATTGCTTTTTCTGTGGATTTTGTTTCTAGTTTGATTTGAATTTGAATTTTTGCAACTGGACGGTTTCCCTTGAATATAGGGATCAATATGGGCTCCATATCGATGAATATAGACTTCAACTCTTCTTCAACGACCTTTATAACCTCAACGGTCTTTGGAGCAAAGGGGCCAAGCTCTAAGAACTTCATCGAGCCAGTTATTGCACCGCCAAGGATGAGCAGACTTACCAATATAATAAGAACTTTTTTCACAACAAAGCTTTCTTGAACCTCTTAAGGTGTCGGCATTATTACGTGTTCATATAGTTAAATAAAGGTTTGGTTTTAATGCTTATTCTCATAGGTTGTGTTTATTCAGATCTAAACCTTGCTGTGAGAGCACTTAGAATGCCAGCAGCAAACGCGGCTTCGTTGTCTTCAAAAAAAGCATGAGCTAAATCTGTATACTCGGAAATCAAAACGCGCTTTGGAACATCTGTTTCAAAAATCAGCTCGAACGATGCTGTGCACAAAAGCATACGCATCAACACATCCAATCGTTCTGCAGTCCAGTCACCCGTCAATACGCTGTCGAGATCGCCTAAAATCCGGTTTTTTTCAACAACAACACCTTCAACAAGCTTTGTTAAATAATCGGGATCGGGGTTTGCTAAGCGGGCTTTATCACCCTCATCAGGGTTTGAATCTGGGTCTTGCAAGGTGACTTCACGCCAACGTTTGTTGATAAAGGAGTGCAAAACGGCTTTGGGTTCTGCGCCCACAACTTCAATTTCATAAAGCGCTTGGACCGCAGAAAGGCGGGATGCGCTGAGGCGAAAGCCAGCGCGATTAGGTTTTTTAGGCTGTTTTTTTGGTTCAGTTGTCATTTTAGAATATGAGGGTATTTCTTTTTAATATCGTTCATTCTCAAGCAAGCCTTAGCCGCACTTCCACCAACGTTCTTTTTGTCAGCAGACGCCCGCGCCCATGCTTGCTTACTATTTTCGCATGTTATGATGCCAAAGCCCAATGGCGCACCGCCCATTACGGCTAAATCCATAAGGGACCGGCTTGTTTCACGGCAGATATGGTCATAATGGTCTGTTTCGCCCCGAATGACACACCCTAATGCAATATATCCTGAATATTTTGGTGAGGGTGCGGGAGTTAAGTTCGCTTTTGCCGCAAATTGTATGGCAGCTGGAACTTCAAAAACGCCTGGGACTTCAAGACGGTCATAAGCCACCCCGGCTGCATCAAAGACTTGAGTAGCGCCTTCAACCAATGCATCGGCTATATCGCCATAAAACCGGGCTTCAACAATCAAGAACCGTTCGGGTTCATCCATAATAAAACCTATGCCTTGTTATTGATTATTGGGCGCTGTTCGCTCACTTGAATTCCAAAGCCTTCAAGCCCAACGATGGTTTTTTTTGTATCTGACAACAAAATCATGTTGGAAATACCTAAATCTAATAAAATTTGAGCACCAACCCCGTAATCACGAAGTTCGTTGCCGTGTTCGTCATTCGTGACGACTTGTGGCTCGCCCAGTTTGACCCGAACGCGGTTCGATAAGGAATTGCGATGAGGTTCACGAATAAGGACAACCACGCCCCTGCCCTTGTCCCCAATCATTTGCATGGCGGATTGCAGTTGGTGCTGTTTGCCGCTAGCAGAATCGCCCAAAACATCTTCAAGCACATTCAATGCATGCATTCGAACCAAAACCGGCCCGTCGCCTGAAATATCGCCTTTGATCAACGCTATATGTTCTGCATGTGCTATTTTGTTGGTATAGACGATCATTTTAAAGTCGCCGCCATTGGAACTGGTGAACTCAGTATCAATAGTGCGTTCAACAACCCGGTCATGCTTTAAGCGATATGCGATCAAGTCTGCAATTGTGCCAATTTTTAGATTATGGAACTGGGCAAAACTCAATAGATCGTCCATCCGCGCCATGGTGCCATCTTCGTTCATGATTTCACAGATAACGCCTGATGGATTAAGCCCCGAAAGTCGCGAAATATCAACAGCGGCTTCCGTATGCCCTGCCCGCACCAATACACCGCCTTCACGGGATTCCAACGGGAAAATATGGCCGGGGCTGACAATGTCGCCGGCACTTTTTGATGGGTCAATGGCAACCGCAACGGTTCGGGCCCGGTCCGATGCGGAAATACCCGTTGTAACCCCATCAAGTGCTTCAATTGATACGGTAAAAGCCGTTTGATGACGTGAAATATTGCGTTGAGGCATCAACGGAATTTCTAATTCTTGAAGCCGGTTGCGGGTCATGGATAAGCAAATTAAGCCGCGCCCGTGTTTGGCCATGAAGTTAATTGCTTCAGGTGTTGCCATTTGCGCTGGGATCACAAGGTCACCTTCATTTTCGCGCTCTTCATCATCAACCAAAACAAACATTCGGCCATTGCGGGCATCTTCGATAATATCTTCAATGGGTGAAATCGCATCCAAATTAAGGGTCGCGCGGGCGACGTCTGGTGTTTCTGTCGTGTTGAGATCTTTGGGATCAGTCAATTTATTTATCCGTTTCTATAAGACGGGCAACATAACGTGCGAGCATGTCAATTTCCAGATTAACCGGATCATTAACTTTCAAAGAGCCAAGCGTTGTTACGTCTTGAGTGTGAGGAATGATGTTTACTGCGAACGTTTGCCCTTCAACGCTGTTGACGGTTAGTGACACGCCATTAATTGTGACAGAGCCTTTGGCCGCAATAAATCGGATCAAGTCTCCGGGCGCATTAAATGACAAACGAAATGAATCTCCTTCAGCGGTGTTGGCAGATAAGTGCCCAACGCCATCCACATGCCCAGATACAATGTGCCCGCCCATTTCATCGCCCATTTTAAGCGAGCGTTCTAAATTAATGGGTGTGTCCTCTTTCCATGATCCTAGCGTGGTTTTTGAGATAGTTTCTTGCGAAACACCAACTGCAAACCAGTCGTTACCAGTTTCAATAACGGTTAAGCAGACACCTGAGCAGCAAATTGATGCACCTATATCAATGGTTGATGTATCGAACGATGTGTGGATTTCAAACCGCCAATCGCCGGTTTTCGTAACCGAACGAACACGCCCTAAATCGGTAACAATTCCAGTAAACATAAGTTTTTCTGCTTAAATATTTTCTCGGTTTCGGTGATAAACTTCACATTTATCTGGACCAATATCGTATGTGCCCTGCTGGGTAAATGCCCTTGTGTCATCTATTTTTGAAATATTAAGGCTAAGTGCTGTAGGCAAGCCATCACCACCTATTATTTTAGGTGCGCGAAACCAATAAATGTGATCAACTAAGTCTTGATTTAAGAAACTAGATGAAATTTGCGCGCCGCCTTCAATAACAACACGGGTTAAGCCTTTCTCAGCCAGCATTTGAGCCAGTTTTTTTATATCAATTCGTTTGTCTGAGCATGCATCACACTCAAGAACGATTACCCCCGCTTCTGCTAATGCAGCGGTGCGATTAGTATCGCTGTTTTTGGTCGTACAAACCCATGTTTCGTGCTGGCGGGCAGACGTTACTAGTTTGTGGGATTCAGGTAAGCGAAGTTGACTATCGATAATAATTCGGATCGGAGATACATGGTTCAAGCCCGGCAACCGACAGGTTAAGTCAGGATCATCAGCCAATGCGGTCCCAATTCCGACGATTATGGCATCATGGGTTGCCCTAAGCAGGTGCCCCGTCTGGCGGGCATCAGTTCCGGTAATCCACTTGCTATGGCCATCAGCCGTCGCAATTTTTCCATCAAGTGATGTTGCTGTTTTGTATGAGAAAGATGGTCTACCCAATTGAATTTTATGAATAAAACCTATGTTTACTTGTTTTGCTTCAAGTTCTAATACGCCGAGAGAAACGTCGATCCCTGCGTCTTTTAACTTTGCAATCCCGCGCCCTGATACCCGTGGGTCCGGGTCCTGCATGGCAATAACGACGCGTTTGATTTGGGCTGCAATCAATGCATTGGCACAGGGGCCTGTTTTTCCGGTGTGGCTACAGGGCTCAAGCGTTACATATGCAGTGGCATTTTGGGCTAACGAGCCTGCACGCCTTAAGGCTTCTGTTTCGGCATGGGGGCGGCCGCCTGATTGGGTCCAACCGCGCCCAACAACACGTCCACCTAAGTCTGGGCGCACCAATACACATCCAACCGTAGGATTAGGTGCCACTTGGCCCAAGCCGCGCCGGGCAAGGCCAAGGGCGGCTTGCATATGTTGGATGTCTATGAGGTGCGCGTTATTCACTCAAATCTTCGACAAAAGCTTCAAAATCTTTGGCTTCACGGAAATTCCGATATACTGAAGCAAACCGCACATACGCGACCATATCTAGATCCCGTAAGTTTTCCATCACCATTTCGCCGATGGCTTTGGTTGGAATTTCACTTTCGCCTGATGTTTCCAAGCGGCGTTGAATGGAATTTACAATGCGTTCAATGCGTTCTTCGGTAACGGGGCGTTTACGAAGGGCAATGCGCAACGATTTGTTCAATTTATCGCGATCAAAGGGGGCACGATCGCCATCGCTTTTAACGACCGTTAATTCACGTAATTGGACCCGCTCGAACGTTGTCCATCGGGCACCGCATTCAGGGCACGACCTGCGCCTGCGAATGGCTGTATTATCTTCTGTAGGTCTGGAATCTTTAACCTGTGTATCGTCTTGGCCGCAAAATGGGCAACGCATGTAAGTGACCCTCCCCTAGGTATTTTTTAAACGTTTTTATAAACCGGGAACCGGTCACACAATTGCTTAACCGTTTCGCGGGCTTTGGCTTCTGCCGCTTCATTATTGTCTGGATGAGCTGATAAGCCCTCCAAAACATCCCCAATTAGATTTCCAACTTGTTGAAATTCTTCGACTCCAAATCCGCGTGTTGTTGCAGCTGGCGTGCCCAAGCGGACACCTGATGTGACCATTGGCTTTTCAGGGTCAAACGGAATACCGTTTTTATTACACGTCATTTTTGCCCGCAATAAGCTTTGTTCCGCAGCGTTTCCCTTCAACCCTTTGGGTCGTAGATCAACCAACATCAGGTGTGTGTCCGTACCGCCTGATATAATATCAAACCCACGGTCAACAAGTGTCGCAGCCAAGGCTTTGGCATTTGCAACAACGCGCATTGTGTAATCTTTAAAGTTGGGTTGAAGAACTTCGCCAAATGCAACAGCTTTTGCGGCAATCACGTGCATTAACGGGCCACCTTGAAGGCCCGGGAAGACTGCGGAATTGAATTTTTTACCCAAATCTTCGTTGTTGGATAAAATCATGCCGCCGCGTGGGCCGCGCAGTGTTTTATGGGTGGTGGTTGTGACTACATCCGCATAAGGCAGGGGCGATGGATGAACGCCGGTTGCAACCAAACCTGAAAAGTGAGCCATATCGACCATCAACAAGGCGCCAACGGAATCTGCTATTTCACGGAACCGTTTGAAATCCAAGGTCCGTGAGTAGGCAGAACCACCGGCAATAATTAGCTTTGGGTTATGCTCTTTTGCTAATTTTTCGACTTCATCAAAATCAACCAAATGATCGTCAGGGCGCACTCCATATTGCACGGCATTAAACCATTTGCCGGATTGTGCGGGTGGTGCGCCATGGGTTAAGTGCCCACCAGCAGCCAAGGACATGCCCAAAATAGTATCGCCCGGTTTGACCAAGGCCAGCATGACTGCACTGTTGGCTTGTGCGCCGGAATGGGGTTGAACGTTGACGTATTTGCAATCAAAAATCTGTTTTGCGCGTTCAATGGCTAAGGCTTCTGCAACATCGACAAATTCACAACCCGCATAATAACGCCGCCCGGGATATCCTTCGGCATATTTATTGGTTAGAACCGAGCCTTGTGCCTGTAAAACAGCGCGGGATACAATGTTTTCAGATGCAATGAGCTCAATTTCACTCTGTTGACGGCCCAGTTCATCTGTAATGGATGTGAATAAAGCAGGATCTTGAGTTGCTACGTCGCTGTTGAAAAAAGCTTCTAGCTCTTTGTTTGGATAGTCAGACATGGAAGTTGGGTCCTATGTTTTTAAACGCATAAATGTTAGGTTGGGTTTGACAGTTTTCCGACGCGCCGCTCGTGGCGTCCGCCTTCAAATTCGGTATCTAAAAAAATTTCTAAACAATCTAGGGCCACATCCGGCCCCGTTGTTCGTCCGCCAAAGCAAATCACATTGGCATTGTTATGTTGGCGGCAAAGTTTTGCACCCAAGGCATCGTGAATAAGGGCGGCGCGAACTTCCGGGTAGCGATTGGCAGCTATGCTAATGCCAATCCCACTGCCACAGCATAGAACGCCGCAATCTGTTTTTCCATCGCGAATGGTTGACGCCATGGCATATCCAAATTCTGGGTAATCAACAGATTCAGAGCCATTAGTGCCCAAATCTAAGACCGCAAGCCCCCGCGCTTCAAGCATCGGGATCAGCTGTATTTTTAAATCATATCCGCCATGATCACAGGCTATGGCGATGGTCGTATTTATCATTTTAGTTCCAATTTTCGGCGTTTACTGCGTCGTTATGTCAAATTATATCAACATGATGACCGTGATACCATATCTTGGCATTATCTGCCAACCACACACTAGGGTCAGGACTCATTAATTTCATACCCTAGACGTTTGGCTCATTCAATTGGCTTAAGTCCTCTGGTTTGATGTCTTTGATGGTTTGCGTGCCTAAAATGGTTATCGAGCGTTCCAATTCAGTTTGGAAGATGGATAGGCATTTTTCGATCCTGGCTTGCCCACCAGCGGAAAGGCCATATAGATAGGCGCG
>JAPKAX010000377.1 GCA_028825025.1 Rhodospirillales bacterium
TTACCTTTTAAGTTCAAGTGGCATTCTGGGCATTCATCTACAATTTTCAGATATAGATAAAAAAGGTCTCCGATACTGCAGCTTGGGCAGCAGCATCGGAGACCTTTGATAGAAGCGTCTTTCCCAATGATCTTTGGGAGACATCGTTAGCGGATATTATTTAGCCCGCTTACGATTAACCGTGGACGTAACCAAAGCTGCCCCACCAATAAACAGAGCAAAATAGGAACAACCAAACTACGTCAACGAAGTGCCAATACCATGCAGCCGCTTCAAATCCAATATGTTGCTCAGGAGTAAAGTGCCCCTTAAGTATGCGGAAATAACAAACAGCAAGAAAGATTGTACCCACAATAACGTGGAAGCCGTGGAAACCTGTCGCTAAATAGAACGTCGACGTATAAATGTCTTGGTCAAAAGCGAACGTTGCATGTTCATATTCATAAGCCTGAGTGCAGGTAAAGATGACGCCAAGAATTACCGTCAACAATAGACCCCAACCACATTTCTTATGGTCACCCTTTTGAATGGCGTGGTGCGCGTAAGTAACGGTCGCACCCGATGTCAAAAGGATCAATGTGTTTAAGAACGGGAGGTCCCAAGTCTCAAGCGGCACAATACCTTCCGGAGGCCAAATTCCGGACGTTGTTCGACTTAGCAAAGGGATACTTGCACCAAAGTAAGCCCAAAAGAAGGCAAAAAAGAACATCACTTCTGAAACAATAAACAAAACCATGCCAACGCGTAGCCCATGGCGAACTGTTTCTGTGTGATCGACGCCATTATTGGCTTCTTTAATCACATCTCTCCACCACCCAAACATCGTGTAGAGAACGATCGCTAAGCCGGCATAAAAGCCAATCGCAGAGCCCTCAGTCATGAATTGGATAGCGCCAATAGCCATAACCAATGAGCCAACAGCACCTACGAAGGGCCATTTGCTTGGTTCCACCATGTGGAAGGGATGGGTTTTTTCACTTGCTGATGACATCAATAGTCTCCAATTGATCTTCTGAATTCTGATTAACCGTTATTCGGCACTTTGGTCCGTGCCGACAAATTAACTTTCGATTTATTCTCGATGTCTGTGCTTTCTGCAGGATAAAAAGTGTAAGACAAAGTAATGGCCGTAATTTCTTTCGTATTCGGATCTGTAAAGATTTCCGGATCAACATAAAACTGCACCGGCATAGGAACAACTTGCCCCGATGCCAATGTTTGTTCTGTGAAGCAAAAGCAATCTATTTTAGAGAAATATTGAGCCGCCTTATACGGTGTGACGTTATAAATCGCCTGCCCCGTTAAAGCTTTATTGCTAATATTTTCAGCCTCATAAAATGCTAACTTTTGCTCCCCTAACTTAACCGTGATTTCATTTTGTAGTGGTTTAAACTTCCACTGAAGCTTTGGGTTAATATTGGCATCGAAACGAATCTTTATCGTACGTTCGGAGACGTTGCTTGAGGCAACGACCCCTTCCGTATTTAAAGTTCCACCGTATCCAGTGACTTGACAAAACAGTTGATATAGAGGGACCGACGCGAACGAGAGTCCCACCATACCTGCCACAAGACTGACAAGTAGGAGGGCAAATTTTCCATTCTTTTTATCGCGTTGCGACATGCGTCATCAATTCCCTAAATATCTAAAGGCAGCTTATTCAGCTGGCTCCTTACCTGACATATCAGGAAGGATTTCGTGCGTATGGAACGGAGCAGGACTAGCGACTGTCCATTCCAAAGTCGTTGCACCTTCACCCCATTGGTTAGCTGCTACTTTTTCTTTGGACGTTAATGTTTTCCAAAGAACAACAAAGAACAGCACTGTACCAACAGCGGAAATCACTGCGCCAATAGAGCTGATGTAGTTCCAAGGTGCATATGGATCTGGGTAGTCAGGAATACGACGAGGCATTCCAGCTAGGCCCGAAAAGTGC
>JAPKAX010000378.1 GCA_028825025.1 Rhodospirillales bacterium
ACAAAGACTCCCAGAAAACAGCCAAAGGAACAGTAAAATCAATCTCAGATATTGCGTTTGTTAATGGGGGTGTTATAGCTTTTATAATTTTATTATTATTAAATTGGAGAAATTAATTTCAATTATGTTCAAAACTGATTCAAAATGTAAAAAATCAGGCCAAATGATTCTTCTTGGTCTGCTTTTAGGCTTATCTGCATGCGATAGAACGACACCTTTAATGTCATCAACAAGCCAACCCCAAGCGAATGGCCAAAACGCGCAATCCAAAAACCAGTTAACACAGTTCCCAGACATCCCCATTCCACAAGGGGCAAGTATTGATGTCGATAAAACGGTAGTGTTCGGATCAAAGCCTTGGTTTGGGCAACTCGTTTTAACAACAAACACAAATGTTTCTAATGTATTCGATTTTTACAGAAACAACCTTCCGCAATACCAATGGCAAGAGCTTGCATCTGTACGCGCAAAAACAAGCATCCTAACATATAGCAGCAAAGACCGGGTTCTCTTCATAACAATAGAAGGCTCAACTCTTCTCGGCTCAGACATCAAAATGTTAGTATCACCTAAGGGGACCAACTCGACTGCGCCTCAGGGCATAGCGGCTCCTGACCCTCTACAACGAATTCAATAGAAGTAGCCAAAGGAATTAAAATGAAAGAAGTAGTTATCATAGACGGTGTTCGCAGCCCGATTGGAAAATTTGGCGGTGGGTTATCGTCTGTACGTCCCGACGATTTATTGGCTGATGTCTATAAAGGCCTTATGGAACGCACCGGCGTTGACACCGCATTAATCGAAGACGTTTATGCAGGATGTGGTAACCAAGCGGGTGAAGACAACCGCGATGTTGCGCGGATGTCCAGTTTGCTTGCTGGATTCCCAATCGAAGTTCCTGGCGTTACAGTCAACAGAAACTGTGCTTCGGCATTGGAAGCGGTTAATCAAGCGGCCCGTGCTATTATTGCCGACGAAGGCGATGTGTTCATTGGTAGTGGCGTTGAATGCATGAGCCGCGCACCATGGACCATGGGCAAGCCCGCCCGCACCCCACAACTCGGACACCCCAAAATGTGGGATACCACAGTGGGCTGGCGCTTTAACAACCCAAAGATGGACACCCTGTATCCGATCATCAGTTTAGGCGAGACGGCTGAAAACATTGCGATTGAGATGCAAATCAGTCGCCAAGAACAAGATGAATTTGCGGTCGAAAGCCACCGCAGAGCAACCAACGCCATCAACAACGGCTTGTTTGAGAAAGAGATCGTGCCGATTTCAATCCAACAGCGCCGCGGTGACCCGATAATCGTCGATACCGATGAGCATCCGCGCTACCGAAAAGAGGGGGATCAATACGTTTTAGATACATCCTTAGAAGATATGGGTAAATTACGCCCCGCCTTTGCAAAAGACGGCACCGTTACCGCTGGCAACTCAAGCGGTATTAATGATGGTGCGGCTGCATTGCTTATGATGAGTGCGGACCGGGCCCAATCTTTGGGTGTTAAACCTAAAATGCGTTGGCTTGGATCAGCGGTTGCGGGTGTTGACCCCAGCGTTATGGGTTATGGCCCCGTACCCGCCACCGAAAAACTTCTAAAGCGTCATAACTTAACTTTGGATGATATTGAACTGGTCGAATTGAACGAAGCCTTTGCCGCGCAAACCGTGGGCTGCATGAAGCGTTTGAATTTGAGCCACGACAAAACCAACGTCAACGGCGGCGCGATTGCTTTGGGCCACCCTACGGGTAGTTCAGGATCACGCATCTTGGTCACCATGATGCACGAAATGGAACGCCGCGCACCAACCACCCAAAAACGCCCGATGTACGGTATTGCAACGCTGTGCGTTGGTGTTGGCATGGGTGTTTCGACTTTGGTTGAGTGGATTGGGGACTGACGCCCTTAGCTCAACTCCC
>JAPKAX010000379.1 GCA_028825025.1 Rhodospirillales bacterium
TGAACTGCAAATGTTTCAGTGTCTCTGAAGCCAGAACTTTACGCAGAAGCTCGATACCGGTCATGGGTTGCATGTCCCAATCGGAAATGATGAAAACAAAATGCGATTGGTTAAGTTTCTCAAAAGCTTCAACTCCATAATTCTCATTCAACATTTGTAAACTCGAGCCGTCTTAAAAAATTCATAAGCATGCGTGTCATTGTTTGATAATCATCAACGATAAAGACTTTTAAGTTTGTATTCATAATGAGCTAACGAGTTTCCCAACGCGTGATTGATAATAGGTGCGCAAAGTATTGGTTAAAATGTTTGTAATTAGTGTTTCCATTTATTTTCAAAACAGTTATGTTGCGGGTTTTCATTTAAAAGCTCGATGGTTTCGGTTATGTGGTAAGCTTAACCCCTAAAAATATTGGCTCAGGATATGTCAGACCACATTGTACCTAGCGAACAGTTTGAAGATTTGTTGATCGCCGGCGTTCCGTTTTTGGATGTTCGGGCTGAAGTTGAGTTTGCTAAGGGGCACTTTTCCACATCGACCAATATACCCATTTTACGCGATGACGAGCGCCAATTGGTTGGCACGTGCTACAAGGAGGAAGGCAGTGAAGCGGCAGTTGAATTGGGCCATTCCCTGGTCATGGGGGTAACCAAAGATCAGCGCATTCAGGCGTGGTGCGATTTTGCTAAGGCCAACCCTAACACCCACATTTATTGCTGGCGCGGCGGAATGCGATCTAATTATGCGCGGGGATGGATTGCCGAATCTGGGGTAGATATTCCGCTGATTGACGGTGGCTTTAAAGCGCTACGCCGGGTGATTATTGATGAAGTGAATGATGCTGCGGACCGGGTGCCGATTGTTCGCATTGGTGGCAAAACCGGTACAGCAAAAACTGTGTTGGTCAACGCGGTCGAATTCAGCACCGATTTGGAAGGCCATGCCAATCACCGGGGCTCAAGTTTTGGGCGACGGGTATCCAGCGTTCCCACGCAAATTGATTTTGAAAACGCTTTGGGTATTGATTTGCTGCGCAAACGCCGCCAATTCCCGGGTCGCACATTGGTTGTTGAAGATGAAGGTCGGCGGATAGGATCAAACACGATCCCGCAAGATTTTTATGATAAAATGCACGGCGCCGATGTTGCTATGGTTGAAATGCCCATGGAATTCAGGGTTCAACGCATTGCCCAAGAATACGTGATTGAGATGACTCAAGAATTTTTGGATGCCCACCCAACGGATGGCTGGGAATTGTTTGTTGATTATTTGACCCAAAGCTTGGCGCGTGTGCAAAAGCGCTTGGGGCTGGAAAATTATAAACGCATTGCGGCCTTAATGGATGAGGCTCTGCGTCAACAAGATGAGCACGGCGACACCAACGCTCATGAAGCATGGATTCTTGCTATGCTGACGGATTATTATGATCCTATGTACGCATATCAGCTTGAGAAGCAGCCCAATAAAATTGTCTTTAAGGGAAACTACGGCGACGTACTTGAGTGGGCCATAGATAGAAGCCGGTCAAGGGGGTGAGCCCTTAACCGGTTTAAATAAGTTTTCAAATTTCTATCTTATGTGGCTTTGATTTTGCCCAAGAACGTTTCAATCTGATTTTGAAGATTGCCAGACTGGGAAGCTAGCAAATTTGCGGCATCAACCATTTTACCTGACTTCGCACAGGTTTGTGCAGCGGCACGTTGAACGCCGCCAATGTTATAGGTGGCGTTTTAGGTCCCGGCAGATGCTTGCTCTCCACTGCATGCGATTTCTTGAGTGGCAGCTCCTTGTTCTTCAACGGCGGCAGCAATTGAAGCAGAGATATAACTGACTTGATTGACAATCTCTCCAATCCCCTTAGTTGCTGTGACGGTATCTTGTGTGGCAGATTTAA
>JAPKAX010000005.1 GCA_028825025.1 Rhodospirillales bacterium
TTTGACCTACTGGCTCTAAATCGAGATAATACTTATTGTAATATAATCCACCTGGAGATTCCAACATGCCTGCCCTTACAAATATAGATGCTTGCGTATTCGATGCTTATGGAACCCTGTTTGATGTCAATGCCGCCGCAAAAAATTGCCAAGGTGACTTGGGTGATCAGTGGGCACCGTTAGCTCAAATCTGGCGTGAAAAACAACTTCAATACACGTGGTTGCGTAGTTTGATGGATGAATACGTACCATTTTGGCAAGTCACCCAAGATGCTTTGGATTACGCATTGGCAACGCTAAAAATAGGTGATGCTGATTTGCGCAAGCGATTGCTTGATATTTATTTACAATTGGGTGCTTATCCTGAAGTCTCAGGAATGCTGAAAACTCTTAAAGAGGCTGGGCTGAAAACCGCAATTCTTTCAAATGGATCACCAGAAATGCTCGCGTCGGCCGTCTCAAATGCGGGTTTGGATGGTGTTTTAGACAACGTATTCTCGGTTGAAAAATTAGGCATTTTTAAGCCCGCTTCTCGGGTTTATCAAATGGCTGTTGATGATTTAGGTGTTCCTAAGGAACGTATTTGTTTTATGTCGTCAAATGCTTGGGATGCATGTGGTGGCGCAAACTTTGGTTTCCGCGTAGTTTGGGTAAACCGGTTTGGTCAGGCTGAAGAAGGTCTTCCGGGGCAGCAAGAACATGAAATCACAAATTTATCAGAATTACCTCCTTTGTTTGGACTTTAAGTAATGACGACTTCGCTTCCCAAAACGCCGAACATAGATTGTGTTCGCTCAGCAGCGGTGCGTATTCAATCTCATGTTGTACGTACGCCATTACTCGAATCCCCGCATTTAAACGCCATTGTTGGCGGGCGATTGTTGGTTAAGGCTGAACCCCTACAGCGTACGGGTTCATTCAAATTTCGGGGCGCATTCAATACTCTTTTGCAATTAAGTGAAGCAGAGCGGGCAAAGGGCGTATTGGCTTATTCATCGGGTAACCATGCACAAGGTGTAGCTGCAGCAGCTGAAATTTTAGGCATTAAAGCAACAATATTAATGCCTCAAGACGCGCCAAAAGTTAAAGTTGAAAACACAATGTCATATGGGGCGACGGTTGTTCATTTTAACCGCTATACAGAAAGCCGCGAAGAAATTGGAAAACAATTGGCTTTTGAAAGTGGTGCGGCTTTGGTCAAACCTTATGATGATGTGCGGGTTATTGCGGGCCAAGGCACTATGGGATTGGAAATTGCAGAGCAGTTGCATGAATTAGAAGTATCACCGGATGCTGTGCTTGCACCTTGTGGTGGTGGTGGCCTTATTTCAGGGCTGTCGTTGGCTATTAAAGCTGAATTTCCGGACGCTCAAATTTATAGCGCCGAGCCAGAGCATTATGATGACACAGCCCAGTCCTTGGCAGCTCAGCGCATCATAGCTGTAGAGCCGAAACACAAAACCATTTGTGATTCGATTATGACGCCTGAACCCGGGGAATTAACGTTCTCTATCATTCGGAATTTATTGAGCGGCGGCCTTGTTGTCTCAGAAGAAGAGACCCGAAACGCCATGTGTCATGCGTTCAATCGTTTGAAATTGGTAGTTGAGCCGGGTGGCTGTGTTGCGTTGGCGGCATTGCTAAGTCATAAAATCGACGTTAAAGGCAAAACGGTTGTCGCCGTGTGCTCAGGCGGTAATGTTGATGCCGCGCTCTATGCTGAAATCTTGGCTGGTTAAGCGATCATAGTTTTTGGCTGTTCTTTAAGAGCGACAGGTTTTGCTATACCTTGAGGGTCAACTTGATCTTTCTTTTGCACCATGCGCTTACAGTGACCTTCTAAAAAGGCCCCCGTCTCAATGGCTAGGTCTTCATGCAATATATCGCCAATAACGTGGGCTGATTTTGCCAATTCAACAGAGCGGGCTTTTATTTGCCCAGTTACATTACCATGCACAATAACCAAATCTGCAACAATATTACCGATTATATGAGCCCCTTCGCCAACTAGCAAAGAATGTGCTCGAATGTCCCCATCGATAGCACCATCAACCTGAATTTCACCCTGACTTTGAATGTCACCAACAATATGTAAGTCAGCACTTATAAGCGAGGGTGCTGCTGGCTTTGCTGGAACGGCTGGTGTTTGTGAAATTAAGTTGCTTGAATCTTTACTACTTCTGGAAAACATTTTGCCCTGCCTTAATAAATTTTGATGGATTCTTCGATTTTCCATTGAAGACTACTTCGTAGTGTAAATGCGCCCCTGTAGTTCGGCCTGAATTGCCCAAAAGTCCAATTTTGTCGCGAAATTTCACTTTTTGTCCTTTTTTGACCAAAAAGCTATCCAAATGCCCATAACGGGTTTTAAGCCCTGCGCCATGATTAATGACGATCAAGCGGCCGTAATTACCTTTCCAGCCGGCAAATGTTACTACGCCGCTGGCTGGAGCATAAATTTTAGATTTACGTGCGCTTGCCATATCAAGGCCGTAATGCGCGGACCATTTTTTGTTTTTTGGGTCCCGGCGCTTACCAAACCGCGAGGTGACTCTGTAGTTACTGAGGGGAGCTGTTAAAGGAATACGGGTCATTACGGTTTGCAACGATTCTAATCGATCAATATAGCTATCCAGATTATCAAGATTTGCCCTAAGTTGACCGCCCGGCTTTGAATCCGAAGACGTTGGAATAAACGGACCACCTTGGCCTTTTGGCAGGCTGGTGTCGAGTTTGAGAACTTTATCTACCGATAACCCCGCCATTTTGATAATTTTTTCGTGGCTTTCAATCGATTGAACCGCGCGTGCTGTCAGGCGCTGTACGGATGTTTCTTGATCATCCTGTAATTGGGCCAGGCGTGTTTCCAATCGTTCGATTTCGCTGCGCCGTTGAGCTTCTAGGTCCTTCAGTTCACGGCGTACACGAGTACTTTCGAATAAGGCCATGTTGCGTTCTGCCATTACAGAATTCAAGTCATCTTCAACATTTGATAGGTTGTCTTTAAGTGAAAAATTTCTTGATGCGGTATCGCGAAGCTGGTTTTCGATTCCAACCAATTCCAATTTTAATTTTTCGCGTGCGCCTTCAATTTTTCCACGCTCAGTCTGTGTTACAACTAATTGCTGAGATACGCTGTTTAAGCTTTGGCGTAGAGATGAGTTCTTTTCAACCAAACCCAACATCAAAAAGTGGTTGCTTTCTAAATCTTCTGTAATACCGCTGAATTTTTTTTGATACTCGGCGACTTCTCCCAAAAGGCTATGATATGCAAGGCGGGCGTTTGATATTTTGTTGTCTTTAATATCTACAATTTTAACGTGCTGTGAATAGCTCCAACTGGAAAATCCTATCCACATGAGCGCAGCAGCCATCAAACAGGCAAAAGTAGCTTGAAATGGAGTTGATATTTTTAAAAATTTAACGTGACCGTTCGTCCGAATATGAACTTGTCGTTCAGGAAACCAAAGTAGCACGCGCCCAATGATCGATTTTGGGAGTTTCTTGTTTATCATTCCGTATCCCTCAGCATCGGTCCCTGCCGTAAACATGTTGTATTGCATTTTTGCGTTTGCAAAAAGCCATAATCATTGGATTTATATAGTTTCAAATTTTTGAGCTAACACACCTAATTATATAGGATACAAATCTATATTTTAAGGCATTTCCATGCAAGGAAATTATCGTAAATGTGAAGATAAATTGAACGAATACATATGCTGACTGTAGGTAACTGGACAATTGTTATTTAAAGATTTAGACATCAATTATGGATGAATTATCAGTCTCAGCAAGTAAAACGAGCGCGAATCCGAGTTTGCGATCCCCTGGTGTTTTATTAGCAACGTGGTTTGGGTTTGGGTATTTACCTAAAGCCCCCGGAACATGGGGCTCGCTTGCCGCCCTTCCTTGCGCGTGGGTTATTTCGGTGTATTGGGGTGGATGGGCCCTTTTTGCTGCCAGTATAGTGGTTTTTGTCATCGGAATTTGGGCATCAAATGTTTATATGGCCCAATCCTGCGCCCATGACCCCGGCCCCGTTGTTATTGATGAAGTGGCTGGGCAATGGCTAACCTTAGCTTTCGTACCAACAGACCTGATAATTTATGCCGTTGGATTCGTTTTATTTCGTTTAGCCGATATTTTTAAGCCGTGGCCTGCGCGCTGGGCAGATCAAAAAGTCGACGGTGGCTTAGGGGTCATGCTTGATGACATTTTAGCAGCTATTTATTCTGGCGGCGCTGTTTACGTTCTTCACCAAATGAAAGTCATTTAAGATGTTCCCAGATGAAATTTTACAGGCAGCCGAACAGCTTTTAAAGCGCTGCCGGGACGCTGAGCTACAAATTGTGACAGCAGAATCGTGCACAGGTGGGTTAATTGCCGGGTGTTTAACAGCGATTGCTGGATCATCTGATGTGGTTGATCGTGGGTTTATTACGTATACCAACCAAGCCAAACACCAAATGTTGGGTGTCCCAAATTCACACTTCGATACCGTTGGCGCTGTTAGTGAAGACGTTGCTCGCGCAATGGCTGAAGGGGCAATAATTCATTCAGATGGCGACGTTAGCCTATCTGTGACCGGGGTTGCAGGGCCTGGCGGCGGCTCTGACGAAAAACCTGTTGGGCTTGTTCATATGGCTGTTGGGCGCAAAAATGGTGCCACTTTGCATGAACGTCATGTTTTTACAGGAGATAGAACTGCTGTTCGAATGGCAACGATAAAATTTGGATTATTACTTATAAACAAATCATTAGATAAATAACTTCACTTAATACAGGAACTTAATTTAATGAAAGTAAGAGAAATTGAAACCATCTACGTGGATGAATTACCAAATGTGCTTTGGGTGCAAGTTCATACCGATGAAGGCTTGATTGGATTAGGCGAAACCTTTTTTGGAGCTGATGCCGTTGGATCTCATATTCATGAATTTATTGCACCTTATTTAATCGGCAAAAACCCGTTAGAGATCGAAAAACATTCAAGCCGGATGACTGGATATGCCGGGCGCGGTGGTTCTGGGGCTGAAATGCGCGCAACATCTGCTGTCGATATAGCCTTGTGGGATATTTGGGGGCAATCGGCCAATCAGCCGATTTACCAAATGTTGGGCGGTGCATCGCGCGATAAGGTGCGGGTTTACAATACGTGTGCCGGATACACCTATGTGCGGAAGGCATCGGCTCAAGTAACGGCCAATTTTGGCTTGAACGCGAAAAAAAACGTCGGTCCTTATGAAGATTTGGAAGGCTTTTTAAACACATCCGATGAATTGGCCAAAAGCTTGTTAGAAATGGGCATTCGAGGCATGAAAATCTGGCCGTTTGACTTTGCAGCCGAAGCATCCGGCGGCACTTACATCTCGAACGCAGATTTAAAAAAAGCCATCGAGCCGTTCGAGAAAATTCGCAATGCGGTTGGCGATAAAATGGAAGTCATGTGTGAATTACATTCTTTGTGGAATGTGCCCACGGCCAAACGCATTTGCCATGCCCTTAAAGACTTTGATCTGACATGGATTGAAGATCCTGTTCATATGGAGCATATGCGAAATATTGGGAAAGTTGCTGATTCCACTGATACCCCCATTGCCGTGGGTGAATTGTTGGGTGGTAAAGCGCAGTTCAGAAGTTTACTTGAACAGGCGGATATCGGCTTGGCAATTATGGACATTGTTTGGGGCGGTGGATTAACCGAAGCCCGCAAAGTTGCTGCCATGTGTGATGCCCATGGGGTGCCGTTCACTGGTCACGATTGCACCGGCCCTGTAGCACTGACTGCTGCCACCCACATGTCGCTTCATGCCCCTAATACTTTCATTCAAGAATTAGTTCGAGCGTTTTATTATGGCTGGTATCAAGATTTCGTCACCGCCCTTCCACCTGTCAAAGACGGCTTTATCAGCGCACCAGATGGCGCTGGACTAGGGATAGCGTTAAACCCAGATGTGTTTAAGCGTGCTGACGTTCGGACACGGAAATCTAAAGCTAAATAATGGTGTTATTCTGAAATACGGCTTCTTTTGCGGTCCCAGTTTTCGGCGTATTCACAACAGCGCTCAACATCTTCTTCAAGCATCAAAGCGTCTGCGACCAAAGCGTCGCAGGCAGTTTTGATTGCATTTGCGTACCCTGCTTTATCTAAATAGCGTTCTAAAACGGAAAGCCTAGGGTCGCCTGATCTTTGTTGTTCGGCGCGCTTGAAGGGAAACGGGATCATGCTGCCTGAAAACCAATGCTGTGCGCCTTCACCAAAGCCGGTGCTGCGCACATTCCATCCTGTGTATGTTGCCAAAGGTGCGCTCACCATGGGCGCACGGACACCGGCTAAGTCGTTACCATCAGCATCAACTACCGGGACTAAGACGGTATAGGCATTAAGGGTTATCAATTTAGGTGGAAATTTGGGTAAAATTCCGGTTTCTATGTCAGCCCCAAAATCGAAATGAGATAATTCATTTAAGCCGTCTGGAAGTGATGCACACTGAATATTTGGGAAACTCGATTTCCACGTCTTGAAATCAACAAGGGTGCCATCGCTCTTATTTGGGATGCGGCTATCGGGTGGCGGGGTGCCGTTTGTGGCCCAGGCGTCCATGGCATCCAGCATCGCCCTAAATAACATTGAAGTACGGACGATATTAATATCATTTTTACAGATACCGCGTTTTGGGCGGTCGGCGTTTGGGTCGGCATAATGTTGCGATGAAGACCATAAATAAATCCGCACGTTTTCAGGAATATCTAAATCATTACCTTGGCTGTCGGTGTGAACAAGTGACCCGCGCCTTTGCCAATATTCGGTTGCTGTTTGGGTGTGCAGAACTAATGGGTCGGTATCTGGATGCTTTAAAATGCCGTCTGTTTTTCCGGTTACGTGATCGGTAGTCATCGAATAAGCAAAAGGGAAACGATCCGCCGGGTTGTCATGTGTTTCATACATTTGGCCTGCCGGGCTGGTGCCAGAGGCAAAGCGGTGGTTCAACCCCATGCGACCCGCACCTGCCACATGGGGCATTACGCCATCAAAGACTTGGCGGCCTTTGGCATCTGCATTAAAGCCTAAATATAAACCATCGCGGATGGCCCGCCCGGTTTGTGAACGGCCCCAGCTGTAAGCTTTTTCAATTGCGTGCGTACCGCCTAGGGGGTTGGGAGCACCCGAACTATCCACATCGTCGTATTTGAAAAAGCTTATTAAATCGCGAACAACAACGTGCCCAAGCCCCATAACAAGTGGGTCTTGGCCTTCGTAAACTAGCTCGTATATCCAACCCGCATCAAACCCAGATGGCATATGAATGTGTAGTGTAGATGGGACCAGCGCGGTTTCTGTACCCTGCCCGTCTAAGCCATGGCCGGATTCTTTGCGGGCAAACATCCAATCACTTGGGTCAATCAATTGACGCTTATCGTTGGCATATTGGCGTTTGGTGAGCTTAGCCTGAGTGGTATCCATAGACACCGTAGGGTGGCCGCGAGTTGAGGTGAAGCCGCTGACAGGTAATGTATCATTACACGCACCATCCATAACATATTCGGTGCGGACCCGACCCGTTACGGGCGAACCATCGGGTTGAATAGCTGTTGGTAAATCAAGAGTATAGCGCCCGCCGCCGCGGTAAATATCGCCCTGCCATGCGGCCAAAAGGAACGAATAACCACGGCGGAACAAAAATCCATTCCCTGCGTGCTCAGGCGTCGTTGGATCGTTCGAGCCTGCTGCATCATTGAAAAATTGTAAAGCCCGAGCATTGCCCCGGTTGCCATAATCATAAAATAGACGGCGGTTTCCCTTCGCCATATCAATAGGTTTTAATAGACAAAAGTCAGATGAACACTCTATAAGGCCCTGCGCATTTACAGATGCCAGCTCGATATCCGTGATCCCTGCTTGCCCAGGCGCCTTGGGATCTATGGCAAAGTGAATGCGGCCTTTTATCTTTTCATATGCCCCCACATCGTCAAATTCCATGCCGTATGCGAACTGTGATGTTTCTGTAATATCTATGGTGATCAAGGTTGAGTTGTCCTTATTAATTGCGTTGGGGGCCATAAATTTTGTGAGCACGGGCTTCAAATGCATTGATCATTTTTTGCACGGCTTCGTTAAACACAACGCCAATGGCTTTTTGTAAAATCATTGATTTAAACTCGAAATCCACATAAAACTCAATTTCGCAGCCCCCCTCACCCATGGGGTTAAATATCCAGTGATTGTTTAAATATTTAAACGGGCCATCCAAGTATTCAACATCTAAGCGATATGGCGGATCAAGGCTGATGCGTGTTGTGAATTTTTCACGAAAAACTTTGAAGCCGATAATCATATCGGCATTGATTTGGGCTGGATCGCATTTGTGGATACGCAAAGCGATACACCAAGGCAGAAACTCAGGATATTTTTCAACGTCAGAAACCAATGCGTACAACTGTTCCGGTGTGTATGGAAGTTGGCATTTTTCGGCATGTGTTGGCATTGGGTTTAAGCGTTCGCCAATTTAGTCAAACGAGCTTTGCGTAGTTGGGTGAAGTCATCATCGGCATGATAGGATGAACGGGTCAGCGGTGTTGAGGCGACGTGTAAAAAACCTTTAGCCAGTCCAAGGCGTTTAAGCTCTGCAAACTCATCGGGCGTCACGAAGCGATCAATCGGTGCATGGCGGGGTGTTGGTGCCAAATATTGGCCGATAGTCAAAAAATCAACATCAGCAGAGCGCAAATCGTCCATCACTTGCAACACTTCTTCGCGGGTTTCACCCAATCCAACCATAATTCCAGATTTTGTAAAAATGCTCGGATCAAGCGTTTTTGCATCACTTAACAGCTTTAAGGAATTAAAATAACGCGCGCCGGGGCGGATTGATGGGTAAAGCCGTGGGACGGTTTCAAGATTGTGATTAAAAACATCTGGTTTTGCTTCTATAATTGGTGCCAGTGATCCTTTTTTATCCCGGAAATCGGGGGTTAAGATTTCAATCGTGGTATTGGGGGAACTTTCCCGTACCAATTCAATGCATCGGACAAACTGGTTCGCGCCACCGTCCTCTAGATCATCACGGTCGACGGAGGTAATGACAATGTGCCGCATTCCCATTTTGGCTACAGAAATCGCTAAGTTTTCAGGCTCCATTGGGTCTACAGCATTGGGTTTTCCTGTTTCGACATTGCAAAACGCACAAGCGCG
The DNA here is from genome assembly GCA_028825025.1 of Rhodospirillales bacterium. Lineage (GTDB taxonomy): Bacteria > Pseudomonadota > Alphaproteobacteria > Rhodospirillales > Casp-alpha2 > JABMNT01. The sequence continues at coordinate 9,194 of JAPKAX010000005.1, forward strand.
GGTGCAAATGCTGCCCAAAATCATCACCGTTGCATGTTTGGCAGACCAGCATTCGCCAATATTTGGGCATGCTGCTTCTTCGCATACGGTATTCAGATTATGTTCACGCATCAGTTTACGGGTCTCGCCATAAATCTTTGACGTTGGCGCTTTTACGCGGATCCAATCCGGTTTTCGCAGATGTGGATTTTCAGGTTTGTTGACCTTTTCCGGATGGCGATGCTTCGTGATGTTTTCAACGTTACTCATGCTTAGGACCCTCTCGTTTGCCACATTAATAATATAAGCGTCAATCTCTAAACTTCACGTACTTAGTTTGTGTTCTTTGAATGTCATTTAACAAAAATCAAAGATACTTGATGATTTGGCCATTATTATTTTTGAAATCGTAAAATATTGATCTGCCCTAAAGATTAAGGGAATTCTTATGAAAATTACCGACGCGCTTCTAGGTGAACACGGAATTAATTATATCTTATTTTCCCATACCCGCGATACGGTTGATAACAGCCATGTCCTTCAAGGTATTTCAAATTCAGTATCTGTGTTAGGGCACGTCCTTATGGATCATGTGCAGGTTGAGGATGACCTGTTATTTCCCAAATTAGAACCGTACTTAGGTCAAATAGGTCCGCTTGCGGTTATGCGAATGGAACATCATGGTCCTGAGGACCTACTTGAGAAGTCAAAAAATGAAACGGATGTCCGTACATTAAAGTTTATTCTTACTGAGTTTTTAGATCTGAGGTATTCACATTTCCGTAAAGAGGAAATGTTGTTGTTTTGCATGGCGCAGCAAATTCTGGACAAACAGAAACTGATTGAGTTAGGCCAACAATGGGCAGATAGCCGAGATGTTACAATTGATGGGCATGGCTGCCTAGGGGCTGCTTAACTAACGAGTCCTGAATACTACCCCTTTAATTAAGCATTTATTTGAATCTCGCTGGTGATTGTTTTGTGAGCCGGACAGCGTTCTGCGATTTCAAATATTTATTAGCGTTCTTCTGGGGTTAAGTCACCGTAATAGAAATTTCGGCCTGAATTTGATCTATCATGCCGGTTTCTGCCTCGTACTGTTCACAATCTCCTGCGTGTATTTTATCATGACTTAAACGAACTTTAGTGTGTTCTAATTTGTAGCCTTTGCGTTCTGCGTATATGTGCATGGTCATCGATTTACATGCCCTAAGAGCGGCCAACAGCAAATAATGCGTAGTTGGTCCGCCATCATCGCCGCCTTATTTAGGAGTTTACATGTGAATGACACGGCCATAGGCGTCGAGCACTGATTCGTGCATCATTTCTGACAAGGTTGGATGTGGGAATACCGTGTGCATTAACTCTTCTTCTGTGGTTTCAAGGCCCATGGCGACTATAAAACCTTGGATTAGTTCAGTAACTTCATGCCCAACCATATGCGCGCCTAACAATTGGCCAGTTTTTGCGTCAAATATGGTTTTGACCATGCCGTCGGCTTCACCCAAAGCAATGGCTTTGCCATTACCAATGAACGGGAAGCGACCAATATTGACTATTATCCCCTGCTCTTTCGCTTTGGCTTCGGTCAAACCAACGCTGGCAACTTGTGGATGGCAAAAGGTGCAACCAGGAATTTGGCTTTTATCTATAGGGTGCACATTTGGCAACCCAGCAATCTTCTCGATACAAATAACGCCTTCATGTTCAGCTTTATGGGCCAACATGGGCGGGCCAGCCACGTCCCCAATCGCATAAACGCCGGGCTCATCGGTGCGCGAATATTCGTCTGCTATAATGCAGCCTCGGTCCGTTTTGACTTTAGTTGATTCTAACCCAATGCCCTCAATGTTACCAACAACGCCTACGGCTGAAATAACCCGATCTACGGTAATTTTGTGAATTTCACCGTTTTCATCTTCAACGGTGCAAGTGACAGAGTCCGCGGCTTTATCAAGCTTAGTCACTTTGGCTGAGGTCATTATTTTCATGCCATGCTTTTCAAGCTGCTTGCGCGCCAGTTCCGATATCTCTTCATCTTCAACCGGCATCACTTGTTTCATCACTTCAACAACCGTCACATCAGAACCTAAGGTATTGAAAAAGCTTGCAAATTCAATCCCAATTGCACCCGATCCAATGACCAACAAAGATTTTGGCATGGTGTTAGGGACCAACGCATCAAAGTAGCTCCAAACCAATTTACCATCAGCTTCAAGGCCCGGAAGGGCGCGCGGACGGGCACCGGTGGCGACAATGATGTGTTTGCCTGTAAGTGCAGGCAACGCTTTGCCGTCTTTTCTAACACTGACTTTGCCCGGGCCGTTAAGTTTGGCTTCACCGTCAATCACGGTAACTTTATTTTTCTTTAACAAATGCGCCACGCCGCCGGTTAGTTGTTTGGAAACACCGCGCGAACGATCAACGACTTTTTGCAAATCAAATTCGATACCGGATGCAGATAACCCATAATCACTGGCGTGCTTCATGTAGTTATAAATTTCAGCGGATCGGAGCAACGCCTTTGTAGGAATACAGCCCCAATTCAAACAAATGCCACCGATGTGCTTTTTTTCTATAACGCAAGTTTTCATGCCCAACTGAGCAGCCCGAATAGCGGTTACGTACCCGCCGGGGCCTGCACCAATGATTACAACGTCAAAATTTGTATCTGCCATTTTTTGTATCCGTAAAAGTGTTGCGCGGGTGAGTTTATTTGCTTCGGTATCGTCTGTATAGGTCATGCCCTGTTTTTCAAATAAAATAGCCTGACATTCAGTTGGTGCGACGGGTTTATGCTCGACGACATAGGGAACAACGATCATTCCGCCTTTACCTATATGGATAATTTTGTCTCAAAAATGCATTTAGAAAGCTCCATCAATAACGAAAACATCTCGTCTTCATCGTCGTGTTTGTACCAAACAAATTTGCCTTCAAGCTTTAGGACTTTTATATCATAATTATCAACGGTGCTAACCAATGCCGTAAATCAGAGCTGTTCTTCGGCGCTTTGTTTTTCAGCAATGTTAATCTTGTCCATATTGGTATACCTGACTTAAAGCATCAACTGCATGGGATCTTCCAAAATCGTCTTTAAGTCTTTCATCATAGCCGCTGCTGGTGCGCCATCGATGCACCGGTGATCAACAGCCAACGTCAGCGACATTACGGTTGCGATGGCTAATGCTCCGTCTTTAACAACCGGGCGCTGTTCACCCGCACCAACGGATAAAATCCCACCTTGCGGTGGGTTGATGATCGAATTGAACGACTTTACGCCAAACATGCCTAAGTTTGAGATCGTAAATGTGCCGCCTTGGTATTCTTCTGGCTTCAATTTACCGTCTCGCGCTTTTCTGGCTAACTCTTTGACTTCGCTTGATATTGCCGCCAAACCTTTACCGCCTGCATCCTTAACAACAGGCGTAATTAATCCGCCTTCAATGGCAACGGCAATGGAAACATCAACGCGGCTGAATTTCAAAATAGCTTCGTCCGTATAAGCCACATTGCAATCTGGATTACGTTTCAGGCTTATGGCTACGGCTTTAACAATGAAGTCGTTGACGGATAATTTATAATCCGCACCGTCGCGCTCATTAAGCTGTTTACGAAATACCATTAATTCATCCATTTCAACATCGGTTGCGATATTGAAATGTGGGATGTCGCGAGCTGATTCAGTTAGACGTTTTCCAATCATTTTACGCATGTTTGAATGGTTTGTTGCCTCAAATTCTGGCATTAAACCAAAGATCGGATCATTTGTTGATACCGATGCGGCCGCGGGAGCTGAACTTTGCGCAGCGGCAGGTGCAACCGGTTGAGCTGTAACTGGAGCTGGAGCAGCAGCAGTGCCTGTTCCAGACGCAATTGCCACTTCAACATCGCTTTTAACAATGCGGCCGTGGGGTCCAGAGCCTGAAATTTGGCTTAAATCGAGACCATTTTGTTGGGCGATACGTTTTGCCAGTGGGCTTGCGAACAGTCGTTCGCCTGATGCTTGTGCTGAGACAGGTGCGGGTGCAGCGGCTGCGGGTTGAGCTATAGCAGCAACTTCAACTGGAGCAGCAACGGCAGCCAGGGCTGCTTCAGCTGTTATATCACCAGCGCTTTCGCCTTCTTCGAGCAATACGGCTATGGGCGTGTTGACCAACACGCCTTCAGTGCCTTCAGCAACTAGAATTCTACCCAATACGCCTTCATCAACGGCTTCAACTTCCATTGTTGCTTTATCGGTCTCAATTTCGCATAGGATATCGCCACTTTCCACAACGTCGCCTTCTGATTTCATCCATTTAGCCAAACCGCCTTCGGTCATCGTTGGCGACAGGGCGGGCATTAAAATTTGTATTGGCATTATATATCCCCTTCCCTAACGGTAGCAGACGGTTTTTACCGCCTCTACTATTTGTGGCGGCTTTGGTAAGGCCAATTGTTCTAAATTGGCGGCATATGGCATCGGCACATCTTCGCATGATACGCGGCCAACCGGTGCATCTAAATAATCAAACGCATGTTCCATAATTTGCGCCGCTATTTCAGCACCAATTCCACAGGTTGGCCAACTTTCTTCAACGTTGACCAAGCGGTTGGTTTTTTTAACAGAAGTAATCACCGTTTCCATATCTAGAGGGCGTAAGGAACGCAGGTTAATAACTTCAGCCTCAATGCCTTCTTTAGATAAGAGCTCTGCCGCTTGCATCGCTAAACCTACCGATATAGCATAGGCCGTAATGGTGACATCAGATCCAACGCGCTCGATTTTGGCTTTTCCAATAGGGACAACAAAATCGGGATCATCAGGAACATCAAAGGTTTGTCCGTACATAATCTCGTTTTCGAGGACAATAACCGGGTTGTTGTCACGAATGGCAGCTTTCAACAAACCCTTAGCATCTTCACCCGACCAAGGGGCCACAACTTTTAAGCCCGGAACATGGGCATACAATGCCGCATAACACTGTGAATGCTGAGCTCCAACGCGGGCTGCTGCACCATTAGCACCACGGAAAACCATCGGAGCGCTCATTTGCCCACCCGACATATAGCGGGTTTTTGCAGCTGAATTGATGATTTGATCTAGCGCTTGGACGGCAAAATTAAAAGTCATAAACTCAACAATCGGGCGCAAACCACCAAAAGCAGCGCCAACGCCAAGTCCAGTAAAACCATGCTCAGTGATTGGCGTATCAATCACACGTTTTTCACCAAATTCGTCTAATAAACCTTGTGAAACTTTATAAGCGCCCTGGTATTGTGCAACTTCTTCACCCATCAAAAAAACGCGGTCATCGGTGCGCATTTCTTCGGCCATGGCATCGCGCAAAGCTTCGCGAACGGTCATATTGGTCCGTGATCCTGTGTATTCAGGTTCAGGCGCGATAGCTGGCTGGCTTGGTGCTGATGCGACTTCTGCAGGAGCCGGTGTATCGACAACAGGTGCTGATACGGGTTCAACTTTAAGTGCTGGTGCTCCACCAACATTATCGGCAGCGCTGGCGTCTTCACCCTCTTCCAAAATAACAGCGATCAAAGCATTCACCAAAACGCCCTCTGTGCCCTCTGGGACCAGAATTTTGCCCATAGTGCCTTCATCAATGGCTTCAACTTCCATGGTCGCTTTATCGGTTTCGATCTCGCACAAAACGTCACCGCTTTCGATTGCGTCGCCCACTTGTTTGAGCCACTTGGCGATGGTGCCTTCGGTCATGGTCGGCGATAGCGCCGGCATCAGGACTTGAATGGCCATATTATACCTCTTCCCGTTTGGGTCTAAATATTAATCAATTGTAAGTTAAGATTCTGCGTAAATATCAGTATACAGTTCCAATGGATCCGGCTCTTGGCTTTCCTGTGCAAATTCAGCGGCTGCCGTCACAATGCCTTTGAGCTGTTTATCTAGGTCTTTCAATGAAGCTTCATCGGAAATATTTTGAGCAAAAATCCGGTCACGTAACATATCGATAGGGTCTGTTTCTTGACGAACCTTGGCGACTTCCTCTTTCGACCGGTATTTGGCTGGGTCTGACATCGAATGGCCCCGGTACCTGTAGGTTTTCATTTCCAGAATAAACGGCCCTTTTCCGGAACGGCACCACTCATTGGCTTCTTCACCCGCTGCCCTAACAGCTACAACATCCATACCGTCGACTTGTTTGCCTGGGATGTTAAACGAGTCGCCACGTTTATATAAATCAATTACAGCTGATGCCCGCTCGATCGATGTGCCCATGCCGTACCTGTTGTTTTCAATAACATAAACAATAGGTAGTTTCCAAAGCGATGCCATGTTGAACGCTTCATAAATTTGACCTTGGTTGATTGCTCCATCACCGCAGTAAGCGTGGTTTACGCCGCCATCTTCTTTGTATTTATGGGCGAAGGCTAAGCCTGTACCCAATGGCATTTGTGCACCAACAATACCGTGCCCACCAAAAAAGTTCTTTTCGCGGCTGAACATATGCATCGAGCCGCCCTTGCCTTTTGAATAACCACCCCGACGACCCGTCAATTCAGCCATTACGCCTTTGGGGTCCATATCATAAGCAATCATGTGGCCGTGGTCGCGGTAACTGGTGATGACCGTATCTTGTTTTTTCGATGCGGCCTTCATACCAACAACAACGGCTTCCTGGCCAATGTAAAGGTGGCAAAAACCACCAATCAGGCCCATTCCATAAAGTTGCCCGGCTTTTTCTTCGAAGCGGCGAATGAGCAGCATTTGACGATAGAACTCTAATAGTTCTTCAGGAGATGCATCATTACTTTTTTTAGGTTTTGACGTGGCAGATTTTGAGGTGGTTTTTTTTGTTTCAGATTTTGGTGCGCGTGCCATGGATCATCCCTTGATCGGTTGCAAACTGTGTTGCTTGTTTTATCAATTTAATCGACAAGGATAATCAATTCAACAATTTATCGGCCTATTAAATGGTTAAAAGTGCATGTTTATGAAATAATTAACATTTTTTTGGTTAATTAACGCTTATTTTATAAAAAACTAAATTATGCGACCTTAATTACCTGTTCTATATCAGATTCATCGAGATAGTTTATCCAAGGCCATAAACACCCAGATTGGACCTAAGTAATCTTTTAGATTTATCCGGTTAGGTAATAAATCTTTTGTTGATTGTTGCCATGCATCTTTGGCTTCGATGGCCGACCAGTAAGATATTTTTACATGGTTTTCATCTGCATCAATATCAGATGTGAAACCTAAAAAGGATGCGCGCAGAATTGCTGCTGAAACCAAAGTAGCTATGGCTTTTGAATACAGCCCAGCGTCCCCGCCTTCCTCAATAGGATGGCGAAGAACGCGGCGTTTTTAAATTACTGAACGGCTTCATGGCCCAGCAACTCGGCAATCATTGGAAATGCACTGAAAACAAGCGCTCCAATGGACGCTGACATTGAGCTTTCGGGGGTCGCCCTGATACCTGAGCATAATTTTTTGAGTGATCCAATTTTACAATTAACTAAGGAAACACGAATAGCGCAAGTTTCTTTCAAAGCTTGCCCACTAAATTTTTCACGAATCTGATTATCGCCTTTGTGTTCCCAAGCTTTCTCTGAATCCATATCAGCCCAATAAGAAACAGTTACCCACTTCCCTTGTTTGTTCCACGTCGTCTCGAGTCCTAAAAAACCCGGTTGATGTGGTGCAATAGAGACCATTTCATCGGTCGGTGATATTTCATCGTCAAACGTTTTGATGTTTTCTCCGTCATTTATCATTGCTGCATAAAACGGTGGTATTAATTTTTCTACTAAACTAGCCATTATTTTTTCCTTTTTTGATCAAGAGCAACTATGTCGTCAACATGACCGTAATTGAGCATGATCCGAGCTCGCTCTTCGAGCATATCCGGATCTAGACTTTCTGGATGAAGTAAACGTACCTGCTGCTCTAATTTTTGCCGTTCTTTGGTAATTTTATTTAAACGGACACTTGCGACCTCAATATGTTGGCGTAATTTCCACCATGCCATCAATCCTCGGTCCCCCTGAACGGCGTGGAAACCAAAGTAGGCTAACGCCGAAATCCCAAGAACTGGGCCAATTACGTGACGCGCCCGCTTGCGCATTTCTTTAAAAATACTCATTTAAACCGCGAACCTTCGTTTCCCAACTCATTTCACAGTCCCAACCCATTTTAAATGATGGACTGAAACTATTAACAAGCAGTTAGAGAACGTATTTATGGCATAAAAAAGAGAATTAGTTCTTTAAAACACTACGCCCTGCATAAACGGCGGATGGCCCTAAATCTTCTTCTATGCGGATCAGCTGATTGTATTTTGCTAATCTGTCAGATCGTGAAAGGGAGCCGGTTTTGATTTGTCCGGCGTTCGTTGCAACGGCAATATCAGCAATTGTTGTATCTTCAGTTTCGCCTGAACGGTGTGAAATAACCGATGTGTAAGATGCTTTATGGGCCATTTCGACTGCTCTTAAAGTCTCCGTTAAGGTGCCAATTTGATTGACTTTAATAAGGATTGAATTGGCAATACCTTGTGCGATTCCATCAGCTAAACGGACTGGATTGGTGACAAACAAATCATCGCCAACCAGCTGAACTTTATAGCCAATTTCTTGCGTCAAAGCCTTCCAGCCGTCCCAATCGTTTTCGTCCATGCCATCTTCAATGGAAATAATTGGGTAGCGTGCAGCCAGATCGGCTAAATATTTGGCATTGCCTTCCGCGTCTAATGATTTGCCTTCGCCGGCTAATTCATACTTTCCATTTTTAAAATATTCACTGGACGCACAATCAAGCGCCAACATGATGTCGTCGCCCGGTTTATATCCAGCCGATTCTGTGGCTTTCATTATAAATCCAAGGGCTTCATCGGCGCTGCTTAACCCCGGCGCAAAGCCCCCTTCGTCGCCGACGTTTGTATTGTGTCCTGCATCCTTTAACGCGCTTTTTAGAGAATGAAAGACTTCTGATCCCATACGAACGGCATCGGTAATGGATGCTGCGCCCACTGGCATGATCATAAATTCTTGGATGTCGATTGGGTTGTCAGCATGTTCGCCGCCATTAATGATATTCATCATCGGGACGGGTAAGGTGTGTGCAAATGCGCCACCAATATAACGATAAAGCGGCAGGCCGTTGTCATCAGCTGCTGCCCTTGCCGCGGCAATACTAACACCCAAAATCGCGTTTGCGCCTAAGCGGCTTTTGTTCGGAGTGCCATCTAAATCAATCATGATTTGGTCAATTTGGATTTGATCGTCGGCATCCATGCCGGAAAGCGCTTCGTAAAGCTCACCATTTACGGATTCGCAAGCCCGCTCAACTCCTTTTCCGCCGTAGCGTCCTTTATCACCATCGCGAAGTTCAACCGCTTCATGTTCGCCGGTGGATGCGCCAGATGGAACCCCTGCACGACCAACAACGCCCGATTCCAAAGTAACATCGACCTCTACCGTTGGGTTGCCGCGGCTGTCTAAAATTTCCCGCGCGAAAATGTCGATAATTGCAGTCATGGAATGTGTCTCCTGATAGGATTAAGTGAAAAGTCCGGAATTCATAGCGTTTTGCTTATCACCAAGCAAGTTAATGTCTTTTTGTTTTGTCGTATGTAATCTTTAATTAAAAGGCCACTCACTCAAACAATAATTCTGAACGATCCGTTGCTGGTGCAGGTGTTGGGCTTAATGCTGAAATTTCTGCGCGTAATTCAGGCGTCATATCGATGTTTACAGAAGCTAAAGAAGGAGCTAGTTGTTCGACGCTTCGGGCACCAATTATAGGGCTGGTTACGCCCGGGTGAGCACCAACCCACGATACGGCTAAACTTACAGGATGGAGGCCTTTTGTCGCTGCAAGTGCTGTAAAAGCTTCCGCCGTATCAAATAACCAGTCATCATGATAACGCTGCGCATACTTAGAATTACTGACTATACGTCCGCCATTAGGGCGTTTGTCAGGGCCGTACTTCCCACTCAACAAGCCACCACCGACTGGGCTATAAGTGATGACGCCAATTTCTTCTGATTGGGCCAAAGAAAGTATTTCTATTTCGGCTTGGCGTTTAACCAAAGAGTACATGGGTTGTAAAACATCAAACCGGGCCCAGCCCTGGCGTTCTGAAATCCCTAAGGCTTTAGCAATTTGCCAAGCGGCATAATTACTTGCACCTAAATACAAAACTTTACCGCTTTGCACCAAAGTCTCTAAGGCGCGTAATGTTTCCTCAAGGGGGGTGTTGTCATCCCAATGGTGCATGAACTGGATATCAATGCGGTCTGTGCCAAGGCGTTTTAGGCTATCTTCAACCGATTTTATAATATTGCGACGATTGCCGCCGCCCGAATTGCGGTCTTTGCTCATGCTGGTGAAGCATTTGCTCGTCAATATAATATTATCGCGCTCACTTTTGATGAGCCCGCCCAAAATTTCTTCGGCTTTTCCACCACTGTAACCATTTGCGCAATCGAAAAAATTGATCCCGCTGTCGCGGCAAGCTTTGTACATTTTGGCAGATTCTGCTGCGTCAGAATCGCCACCAAAAGACATGGTTCCAAAACATAGTTCAGAGACTTCAATGCCTGTACGTCCCAAATAATTATACTTCATAGATCACTCCGATTTGTAAATATGGGATTGTTTTATAATGTACTTTTAAAGTTACGATATATCTACGGGTCGTGATTTAGCAACAGCATCGAATGCCATCAAGGTTTCAATAACCGATCGGATTTGATCAAGGGGAATCATGTTTGGACCATCGGAAGGGGCTGTATCTGGGTCTTGATGGGTTTCCATAAATACCGCTGCAACGCCTACCGATACGGCGGCGCGGGCTAATACGGGTGCAAATTCACGTTGTCCACCGCTTGTTGACCCCTGCCCGCCTGGTTGTTGGACGGAATGGGTTGCATCAAAGACAACGGGACATCCGGTTTTTGCCAAAATCGGCAAAGAGCGCATATCAGATACGAGTGTATTGTAGCCAAAGCTGGCTCCACGTTCACAAACCATAACCCGCTTGTTTCCGGTCTCTTCTATTTTGGTGACCACGTTAGCCATGTCCCAAGGAGCCAAAAATTGGCCTTTTTTGACATTAATTGCAGCCCCAGACTCACCCGCAGCAACCAATAAATCTGTTTGGCGGCACAAGAATGCTGGTATCTGAAGCACGTCGACTACCGTTGCGACTTCAGAGCATTGCCCGGCTTCATGGATATCAGTTAAGACCGGGCAGCCAAGTTCAGATTTAATGTCAGAAAAAATTTTAAGCGCTTTATTAATTCCAATGCCGCGCTGGCTGGATGAACTGGTTCTGTTGGCTTTATCAAATGATGATTTATAGACCAAACCAAAACCCAACTCGTCCGATATTTCTTTTAATGCACCAGCCATGTCCATGGCGTGTCCAGGGCTTTCCATAGCGCAAGGACCTGCGAAAATGGTGATGGGCTTGTCGTTGCCGATAGTTATGTCACCAACTTGCACATGTTTGATCGTTGTCATTATTAAACCAATCGTGATTGATCGACAGCCGCGTTAATGAAGGATGTAAACAAAGGGTGCGGGTCGAAGGGGCGTGATTTTAACTCAGGATGGAATTGAACACCAATAAACCAAGGGTGGCCTGGTATTTCGACGATTTCGGGTAATAAACCATCGGGTGATTTGGCTGAAATAACCATCCCCGCTTTAGCCAAAGCGTCGCCATAATTTCGGTTCACTTCATAGCGATGGCGATGGCGTTCTGAAATAGTGTCGGTGCCATAAATTTTGCGAATATGGCTGTTTGGGCTCAGTTGGGCTTCATATGCGCCCAAGCGCATGGTGCCGCCCATATCACTATTTTCGGAACGCTTCTCGATAATGCCATCGCGTTCCCATTCGGTGATCAGGCCAACAATCGGTTCGTCACATTTGCCAAATTCTGTTGATCCCGCACCTTTTATACCGGCCAAGTTGCGGGCTGATTCAACAACAGCCATCTGCATACCTAAGCAAATGCCAAGATAAGGAACGTTGTGTTCACGAGCAAACTTTGCCGCAGCAATTTTACCTTCAACGCCGCGTTCACCAAACCCACCCGGAACCAAAATACCATGCACACCTTCAAGTTCGTGCATCGTGTTTTCGCCTTCAAAAATCTCAGAATCTATCCAGTTAAGCTTAACTTTTACATTATTTGCAATGCCGCCATGTGCCAAGGCTTCGGCCAAAGATTTATAGGCATCCAGAAGCCCTGTGTATTTACCAACAACTGCAACCGTCACCTCGCCCTCGGGCTTGGTTGCACGCTCTGTAATTTCTTGCCATCGTGATAAATCAGGCTTTGGCGCACCTAAGTGGAAATGGCGGCAGACTTCATCATCTAAACCTTGCTCCGAATAGCTAATGGGTACTCGGTAAATGCTATCAACATCCAAAGCTTGAATAACGGCTTCCTGGCGGACGTTACAGAATTGAGCAATTTTACGGCGCTCAGCTTCTGGAATTTCGCGGTCAGCACGGCATAATAAAACATCAGGTTGAATACCAACGCTCAGCATTTCTTTGACGGAATGTTGTGTTGGTTTGGTTTTAAGCTCGCCCGCGGTTGGAATATAAGGCAGCAATGTTAAGTGCAAATACATGGTCCGGTCGCGGCCCAGTTCGTTGCTTAATTGCCGGATTGCCTCTAAAAATGGCAAGCCTTCAATATCACCAACCGTACCGCCAATTTCACACAGAACAAAATCTTCGTCCGTTAAGTCACTGACAACAAATGCTTTAATTGCATCTGTGATGTGCGGGATCACTTGAATGGTGGCGCCCAAATAGTCGCCCCGTCGTTCTTTTGCAATCACGTCGGAATAAATACGACCTGTGGTCACATTATCTGTTTTCCGGGCTGAAACGCCAGAAAAGCGCTCATAATGGCCCAAATCCAAATCGGCTTCTGCCCCGTCGTCGGTGACAAAAACTTCGCCATGTTGATAGGGCGACATCGTACCCGGATCAACATTGATATATGGGTCAAGCTTCCGAAGGCGGACCTTAAATCCACGTGATTGCAGGAGTGCTGCGAGCGCTGCAGATGCGAGGCCTTTACCGAGAGAGGAAACCACGCCACCAGTAATAAAAATAAACCGTGTCATGGGCGCAGACCTTACATCAAATTTACGATTGGCAAAAAGAAAAGAGGAAGCGAATTCGCTACCTCTTTTCAGATGGGATACATCCCCAGATTTTAGCCGTTTTTACTAGTTGGCTACGGGGGCCGCTGGTTCAGATGGAACGGCGAGCTTTTCAATTGCGGGTAAAGGAGCATCGAGAATTGATTTCGATTCGCGTCCTTGCCCGGCCATAATAGCCATAGTCAAGCTGGTGCACATAAAACCTGCTGCCAAAATAGCCGTTGTCCGGGTCAATAAATTAGAAGCTGCACGGCCCGTCATAAGGCCGCCCATTCCGCCACCCTGACCGCCGCCGCCCATTCCTAGTCCGCCGCCTTCGTTCTTTTGTAAAAGAACTGCGCAAACCAACGAGATTGCGAGCAATAAATGAATAACCAAAACAACTTGTTGCATAATAAGGTTCCGATATCGTCTTCGTCTAACGGGGTTAAAAAAACTATAACAACCCAATGAATTTCAATTTTCAAATGATGTAATCGGTCTGGACCTAAAACACCAGTGAAAAGGCACTCTTTATCCCACTTTTGATTACCGATTGCAGAGTTTTATGTATTCTGAGCAGAATACAGCTTATTTTCAATTTATGGAGGTGGTTGTGGCGTTTAAAATTGAACCGTTAACTGGCCCAATGGGGGCGTTGGTTTGGGGCCTTGATACTTCACGTGCAACCCAATTCAGAAGAATTTCAAATTATCGAAAGAGCAATGCTCAACCATATCGCCATTGTCATACCTGATTTAGATCAAAATGTGACTTGGTTACGGGACTTATGCCGACAGTTTGGACCGTTGGTGCCACATGTTCTTGATCAATTTAATTACCCAGAATCGTTTGAAATTTCAATCATCGCACGTCAAAATGGAACGGCTAATTCGAGGAAAACAGCCATTCCAACCATAGCCTTTTGGTGTCCAGACTTAAACTATGAATGAAACCCATCAGATACAATTTTTTGTATTCAACGCAACTTTCAAGACAAGGCGATACGATGATTACGAATATGTATATAGCGAATGACAGCTTACCCAATGAGACAAAGGCCCGCATCGAAAGATCAACAACAACACATCTATGGGGCTGGAATACGGGAGGCGGCACCTCAACGCTCAATACAGGGCACAATCGACGCACCGTGATGTTATTCACACTGTAGTGCGGGTATAGCACAGAAAGGGGCGCAATGTACTTTATGTTGACCAAATGTATACGGTGAAAATAAATGGTATGAGCAAAAATGAAAGCGATATGTTAATAGAACATTTATGTAAACACGCGCTTAGACCAGAATTCCATTAACGTCATAAATGGGGCGCTATAGAGACTGGTTGGTGATGATAATCGGATATCAAAGCATTGCGCTGTTAATGATTTTACGGAACCGCGCAAGATGTTTCGGGTTATTGTTGGTTGCACTGAAAAGTTACAAAATAATATTTCAATTTAAGGATACTAACATGCGCTTAAAAACATCCCTACCCCTTGATAAGGCCTCCGTTATTGTCGATGAAGCTTTACGCCTAGCCCGACAAGAAAAGATGTTGCCACAAACGGTTGTTGTGCTTGATACGGGTGGCAAAATAATTGCTGTCAAAAGCGAAGATGGATCTGGGCTCATTCGCTTAGGTATTGCATTGGGTAAGGCTTGGGGGGCGCTTGGGATGGGAATTTCTAGCCGCTTGATCATGGAACGCTTAGGCGGCCGTCCTTCATTCTTGGGAGCCTTAGCAAACACTGCCGAAGGTAAATTGATACCTGTTCCTGGCGGCGTTCTTGTCGATGACAGTGATGGGTTTACAATTGGTGCTGTAGGCATTAGCGGCGATACATCCGAAAAAGATGAATATTGCGCTGTTGGCGGCATTAAATTAGCAGGGTATGCCTCGGAACCGGCAGAGGTTGATCCCAACTGGGAAAGCTCTAATTTATCTGGCACAAAATAAATCATTGGCGGCTTACAACCCGTGAGCTTTGAAATCCATACCTCCTGTTTAATATAAGGCATCGTGTCGGACACGTATAATCAACGTGAAAAACACTGAGCCTTTTTAAAGGACGATTGCACGAGTGTCGACGACAGAATTTAAAATCCCAAACCGTTGGAATAATGCTGCTATTGTTTGTTCATTAACCGTTCTTGCGGTTTCTGAACTCACGTATTTGTTATTTGGCTTATAAATGGCCGCTGTTTTTGGTGCAATTTTATATTTTGGCGCTGTCAGTTTGTTAGCCCCATTAATTCAGCGTGCTGCCCGCAGAAATCCGATCATCACGGAACAAGATGAGCGCCGGGCTAAAATTCGCGAACAACGACATATTTTTGGGCTTTTATGTGGATTTTCGTGGATAATTACGTGGAGACTAGTAACGATTACACAAGCAGTTCTGTTATCCGCGGTTCCCGGTGTTGATCATTTGACTGTGCTTGTATTAGGCATATAAAATGCAGTGAGTATAATACTGATTGGGCGTGCTGAAGAATGGTTTTGGTTGCTACACATTATGTCTTCACGGCCCGCTAGAGTTTTGCCTTTTTGGAAATGACCGGTGTTAAATTTGGCTTGTTTCTGCTGTACTTTGATCTGTTCTACTTATGTAGTTGTTTATTTATCAAACGTTTCGATAGTGTTCACATTAATGCTCGTTGCACCTATTTTGATCGTTGGTTGGGTTTTTGTTCAAAGCTTCAAAGGGCATATACTTGAGGGAATGACAACAACTTGATCCGTTCTCATTGACGTATTTACAGTGTCGGCTCGACCCTTGGCGCATATTTCATATGCATTGGGAATTGCTGAGTTTATCGGGCAAGCGGCCGCTGATTTAGCGCCTGTTGAATGGATCGATGAAAATCTAAATTTAAAACAAATTAAGGCGTGGATATTCCTAGCCAGTATTCCGTTAATTATTAACATATGCCGACAAATAGCCTTGTCGCTGCTTGTTTTTTTAAGTGCTGTTATGAATGAACTCCTAACCTTGCCTGCTGAACCAAGCCACATTGCCTTTGCATTGGGTGCTGTGTGGGTATTAAGCATAATAGTATCACCGAATGCTTCGGCTGCATTGCGAATTGCAGGTGTGTCGGGTTTCCGCCTACAACACTAACTTGGCTTTGGAACGGCATTTATGTTTTGTCTTATTTTGTCGTATTCTGTGGGGTTTTCTATGTTATATCACTTTGATTTGGTTACCCTAAAACTGTAAAACTACTTTCAGTATTTATCATTCTTTTTCTAGAAAAGAATGATAAATCAATATCTTGTACGATATTTTTAAGGTGGTGGGTGATTGGGTTTAAGTCGTGATCTTGCCCGCCTTCACATCCCTCAATCAAGCTTGCCATGCAAGCCCCTGCTACGGGCGCGTTTTTAAATTGATTGCCGCTGGTTCCCACTGCCATGTAGTAACCATCAAGGCACGTTTTGTCGTATATGGGGATCCAGTCTGGCGTTTGGTCGTAACACGCAACAGCACCGCTTACATGCCCCGGAATACCCAACGTCGGCATGCGTTGTGCCAATCTGTATATTTGATGTTGGGCTTGGTCGGTTAAGTTGTCATCAAAATCATCGTAATCGACATAATCATCGGGGTCGCATTCTGGGTTGTGACTGCCAACCGCCATTTTGTTGCCAACTTCAGGCTTGGCGTAGCACCCGATATCTTCATCTGTATAAATAACGCCGTTGGCTTCGAAATCAAAATTCGGAACGGTTGGAATATAGGCTACTTCTTGGCGTAAAGCGCGGGATGATAAGTTCATATCTTCTAAAACTCCGGCCATGGCATTAATTTTGGGTGAATGAGGCCCTCCTACATTAACAACAACCTTGGCGTCAATGTCGTTTCCATCGCGCAATGTTATCCCCGATACGCGATCCCCTTTGGACCGAATTGCAACGATTTCTGTATTGAATTGAAAAGTTGCCCCCTGGGCTTCGGCGGCGCGTTGGACATTATGGGCAGCTAATTGCGGGTCATTAATGTATCCGGCTTTTGGAAAATAAACGGCTCCGGCTAAATCACCGCCCGTTGGTTCACCAAAATTGGGGTGATCGGATAATTTTGCCGGACCATACTTAGTTAAATCCAAAAACGGCAAACGCTCAAGGATTTGGGTTTTTGTCCAATCTTCCATTGGGATTTTTAAGGATTCGGAATGTTGGCGCACCGATGCCATGTTGTTATTACCATCGGTTTTAAGGGCCAAACATCCAGTTTCGCGGTATTGGGCCCATCCACTTTCATCTTTAACGCCTAGGTAATCGCCCCATTCGCGCCAAATATGGTACCCTTCATAAGCCATTGCCGTTCCGGTGAAGGTTGAGTAATGGGTGCGAATTATGGCGCAGGAATAACTGGTCGAGCCGTAACCTGCGGCGGGAAGCCGATCAATATTAAGTGTTTTCCAACCGCGCTTTGATAACTCGAACGCAACACAGCAGCCAATAACGCCAGCGCCGATAATGATAGCGTCATAGGATTTCTGCGTCATTATATCTGCTAACTTGCTGCTTCTGCGATAGCCCAAAAATCGGGGGCCTTGAGGCTTGCTCCTCCAATAAGTCCACCGTCCACATCAGGGAGTGCTATTAGTTCTTTCGCATTACTCGGTTTCATTGAACCCCCGTACAGAATGCGCATTTTTGACGCTTCTTTGGCACCAATGGCTTTTACCAATTCAGCGCGAATGGCGGCATGGATTTCTTGGGCTTGCGCTGGTGTTGCGACTTCGCCCGTGCCAATGGCCCATACAGGCTCGTAGGCAATTACCGTGTTTTTAGCCGAAGCGCCTTCTGGTAAAGACCCCAGCAACTGTTTGCGGTTGGTTGATATGGCGCGGCCTGATTTCCTTTGTTTAAGGGTTTCGCCAATGCAAATAATCGCAACCATCCCGGCTTCAATGGCCGATTCCGCTTTGGCTTTAACGCATTTGTCGTCTTCGCCATGGTCTGTTCGGCGCTCAGAGTGCCCAACAATCGCATAAGCGCAGCCAATGTTTTTAAGCAGCTGTGGGCTTGAATCTCCGGTGTGTGCACCAGAAGTCGCCTGATGGCTATCTTGTGATCCCATTTTAACGCCAGAACCTTTTAAGGTTTCTACGACCAACCCAAGTAACGGTGTTGGCGGGCATACAACCATGTCAAATGCCAGTTTTTTATTATTTATCATGCGCTTAGCAAGTTGAGATGCCAATTGCTTCGCGTCTTTTTTAAGACCGTTCATTTTCCAATTGCCAGCAATCAGGGGGCGTCGAGAAGTGCTCATGGGGGATTCCTAAATCAAATAAATAACAATAAAGCTTTATTTTAACACGAAACATCAGACACGTCCAAAGTGATAGAGTTGAAAGTATTACTTTTTTAACAAACAACAAGCGCACTCCGTGTTTGCTTGACCCTGAAGATTTACTTATGGTGAGTTAAAAATAGGCGTGTTCATATGTCACGCTTCAAGGTTCATTTCTAGAATACAGGTTCAATATTAAAAATGCTTTCTGCACTTCGTAAACGATCCGGCGGTATCGTCGTAAAGTCTTTGCTGATCCTTCTGATTATCAGTTTTGGTGCTTGGGGCATTCAAGATTGGCTAAGCCCTGCAATTTCAGGTAATGCCGTAGCCACTGTTGGCGATGATGAAATTGGAACTGTTGAGGTTGATCGACGCGTTAGGCAAGAAGTTGCCCGTTTGCGACAAATGTTTGGCAATCAATTCTCGCAAGAGCAAGCGCTTAAATTTGGCATCATTGATGGCATCATCAACGAACAAGTTAACCAATCATTGATCCGCCAAGGGGCATCAGCGCTGGGCGTGACCATTAGTGATAAATTGATTAGCGACGATATTCGCTCGCAATCTGATTTCAAGGGCATTGCAGGCAATTTTGATCGGGAACGCTTTAATCAGGTTCTTACATCGAATGGATTAACAGAGCAGCGCTATGTAGATATTGTTCGCAGTAGCTTAACAAACCAGCAATATACAGACAGCTTTCAGTCTGGAGCGCGCGCGCCTAAAATCATGGTTGATGCTATTTACCGCCACCGAAATGAAAAACGAGTTGTTGAAATTGCATTAATTAAAGATAAAACTTTTGTTGATGTGGGTGAGCCAGATACATCCAAGATCGAAGCTTTTCATAAAACCAATGCTAAGCAATTTACGGCCCCTGAATACCGAAAATTCACATTCTTACAACTAGAAGCCATCGATTTGGTTGATGAAATCGAGGTTTCTGAAGAAGACATTCAAGATTCTTATGAAGCGCGCCTTGATGAATTTGTAACGGTCGAAAAACGCCATGTTTTACAAATGGTGCTTTCAGATGAAGAACAAGCCAAAAAAGCGCAAACTGAACTTCTAACGGGGCGTGAGTTTGCAATTGTTGCTAAAGAAGTTGCTGACTTGGATGAAGCAACTCTTGATTTGGGCGTTGTTACTAAAAATGATTTGTTACCCGCACTCGCAGATCCTGCATTTGCACTTATGCAAGGGGTGGCATCGACACCTATTAAAAGTGCGCTGGGTTGGCATTTGCTGAAAGTTACTAAAATTGAAGCGGGTGGCACTAAAAAGATTACTGAAGTTCGTGATGTATTGAAAAATGATATCGCCAAGGAAAGGGCTGTTGATAGCCTTTATAATCTTTCCCGAACTTTGGAAGATGAATTGGGCGGAGGCGCTTCGATTGAAGAAGCCGCGTCGAATATGAATTTTAAAATTGCTTCCGTTGTTGCTATGGATCAAGCGGGCAAAGATTTGGCTGGTAAAGCGGTTACTGGAATTCCGGCTGGCCGTGCCTTCATTCAAACAACGTTTACTACGGAAGAAGGTGAAGATAGTCAATTAACCGAATCCGGTCCGGAAGGTTTTTTTGTGGTACGTATCGATGGAGTAACAGCCCCAGCGCTTCGCCCTATTAATACCGTTCGTGCACAAGTCATTGACGCTTGGAAAGCCAAGCAACGGAGTGAAAAGTCGAAACAACAAGCTGCTAAAATGGCTGCAGACTTAAATAACGGAAAAGCTTTATCCGATATTGTTGGCTCCTATTCCCTGACGTCAACTGTAAGCAAACCATTTAAGCGCAATGATAATGGAACGGATTCTGGATTATCGCCAGAATTAGTAAAGAAGGTTTTTGATTTAGAAAAAACCAAAGCAACCGAAGGCAAGGCAGCAGCAGGACATCAAGTTGTTGTTCTTGCGTCTGTAACGAAGGCAAACCCTAGCGCCGACAAAGTCGGTGTTGATGCTGTGCGTGATGCCTTGTCGCAATCGCTAAAAGATGATGTGACGGCTCAGCTAACAACTGCTTTGCGTCAAGAAATCGGTGTTGATATCAATCGTCCTTTGCTCAATAAAATGTATAACGGTGAGCAATAAGGCCGTTAAGTAGGCCGTAGATTGGAAGTTTGATCGGTTATGAAGTCTTTACCTGATTTAGGCGATTTTATACGCGCGTATGAGCAAAGTGAGCCACAGATCGTTTGGACGACCTTGGTTGCTGATTTAGAAACACCTGTTTCTGTAATGCTTAAAATTGCCCGTTCGCGGCCCAATAGTTTTTTGTTGGAATCTGTTGAAGGGGGCGAAATTCGTGGACGCTACTCGTTTGTAGGGCTTAATCCTGATGTGATTTGGCGTTGCTTTGGCAACCGGGTTGAAATTAATCGCAATATTGCAGAGGGCAGTAAAACATTTGTCCCCTGCCCGGTTGGTGATGCATCAGGTGCCCTAGACTCGTTGCGCAGTTTGGTTGCGGAAAGCCGGATCGAACTTCCAGACGGAATGCCCCCTATGGCGGCTGGGCTGGTTGGTTACATGGCATACGACATGGTGCGCTTGGCGGAAAACCTACCTGATAACAACCCTAATACGCTGAACGTTCCAG
Source organism: Rhodospirillales bacterium (assembly GCA_028825025.1). Lineage (GTDB taxonomy): Bacteria > Pseudomonadota > Alphaproteobacteria > Rhodospirillales > Casp-alpha2 > JABMNT01. The sequence continues at coordinate 30,225 of JAPKAX010000005.1, forward strand.
ATAGTATTTTTTTACGCCCAACTGTTATTGCAACGTTTGATTCACTTGAAGACACAGTGACCATTGTGACCCCTGTATGGCCTGACCAGCAAACATGCGCCAATGCTGCCTACAAAGCTGCTGAAGAACGGCTTCAGGCTGTAGTCACTGATTTTGACCGCGCCTTGCCACCGCGCGCTGCTGCTGAAGATGTGCAAACCGAAATGGTTGAGCCACAATCAAACTGTAGCCGTGAAGAATTTCATGCCATGGTCAAAAAGGCTGTGGAATATATTAAAGCGGGTGACGCGTTCCAGATTGTTCCCTCTCAACGCTTTCGCGTTCCGTTTAAATTACCACCCTTTGCGCTGTATCGCTCGCTTCGTCGTTTAAACCCATCGCCGTTTTTGTTCTTCCTCGATTTTGATGAATTCTCAGTTGTTGGCTCAAGCCCTGAAATTTTGGTCCGTGTTCGCGATGGTGAAATCACATTACGGCCCTTAGCTGGGACCCGTAAACGCGGTGCCAATGTGGAAGAAGATAAAGCGTTAGCAGAAGATTTGTTGTCGGACCCCAAAGAACGCGCTGAACATTTGATGTTGTTGGATTTAGGCCGCAATGATGTCGGCCGGGTTGCCAAAATCGGAACCGTAAAACCGACTGTACAATTCATGATCGAATATTATTCTCATGTTATGCACATTGCCTCGAACGTGGTTGGTGAATTAGATGATGAAAAGTATGACGCCATTGACGCACTTTTGGCTGGGTTCCCAGCCGGCACGGTTTCGGGTGCCCCCAAAGTAAGGGCCATGGAAATTATTGATGAGCTAGAGCCTGAACGCCGGGGCGTTTATGGCGGATGTATTGGCTACTTTGGTGCTGATGGCGATATGGATACGTGTATTGCGTTGCGGACAGCTGTTGTAAAAGATGAAGTGGTTTATATCCAAGCGGGCGGTGGTGTGGTTGCCGATAGCGATCCTGAGTTTGAATATCAAGAATCGATCAATAAAGCCAAAGCCCTTGTTCGCGCAGCCCATGAAGCAGAGCGCTTTGTAATCGACGGCAAATAAGTTTTCTTAATCGCCGTCGATATAAAGAAATCAGTCGATAGCAGCGGTTACTAAAATCTCAACAAAAATACCAGGGTTTGCCATCCGAGATTCTACACAGGCGCGAGTTGGCGCATTTCCCGGTGATAACCATGCATCCCAAGCGACGTTCATTTCATCAAATTTACGTATATCATCCAACCAAATTTGAGCTGTTAATAGCTTTGATTTATCGGTTCCTGCTTGAGCCAAATAATCATCAATGTGGACTAAGATTTGGTTCGTTTGATCCGTAGTCGATGCATATAAATCATCACCGACAAGGCCTGATAGATGCGCAACATTACCATGGATGACAACTTTGGACATGCGGTGATTGGTATCAATTCTTTTTATAGTCATTGTTACTTAGCCTTTGTTTGTTAAAGGAATAGCTGCTATTTTGGCATAGAAACCAATTTGATCAAAGCTGAAACCGGCACCAACTGGAAATTATCCATGTCATTTTCTTCAAGCCAAAACTTTAACGCCTTGAGTGTCGCATCACGCGGGTGGCCAATAGCGACCGCATAGCCTTGCTTTTTTGCCAATCGTTTAACGGCGCTCAAACGTTTTTTTATCTCATTGATATCGTCAATGTGATCTAAAAATATGTTACGTGCAATAAAAGGAACGCCAATTTGATTGGCTGCAATTTGGCCTTTGGTTGATCCTGATGTGACGGAATCTAAAAAGATAAGTTCCCGTTTTTTAAGCTCCCGCATTACCGTCCGCATGCCCTCTAAATGTGAAGTGAACCGAGACCCCATGTGATTGTTAATGCCGACAAAACCAGAAAACTGCTCTAACCCCCATTTTAAGGCCGAAATTGTTTCGCTGGATGGCACACCACTGAGCAATACATTTGGCCCCGGATCAACATCAGAGCTCGAGGGCTCCATTGGAACGTGAAGCATTAATTCATGCCCTGCTTCGCGCGCTTTTTGGGTTTGATGAGCTAAATCACGGGCATATGTAAGATACGATAACGTCAATGGGCCTTTAAGCTGGGTTGCAATGCGCGAGCGCCTTTGATCAACCCCCATATCATCGAGAACAATCGCTATTTTCGGCTTATTGCTCAAATTAACAGGAAGCGCATTCTTTAACCAATGGGGCTTTTCCGTATCAGGTTCAATCCGTGCCAATTGCACTACAGCTGAACCTAGTTGTTTAGGCAATGGGGATGTTGGTTCTTCAGCTTTTAATTGAGGTGTCTGCTGAATAGGGGCAACAATTGGGGCTGGTTTTGTTTCAATGATAGGGGGAATTGTTATTGCAGGATATTCAACAATCCCTTGAGGCAATGCTTCTTCGTAGGCGCGGGGTTTGTCTTCGCTTTCATGGGGTTCTGGATGTACTATTTTTGCTTTGGGCGCAGGCTGAGGTTCAACGATTTTTGGCTGTATGTTTTGAGCTGTTGCAGGTGCAGGTGTTTCATGGTTCAGAATTTTTTGTGATGTAGTTGGGGTGTCCTTTTTTAAGACGTAGCCCATGCCATAACCAATACCAATCCCAAACAGAGCTAAACCAACCAGTATCGCTTGTCGGGCGGGGTTCGGTTTAAAATTAAGCAGTGCGGATGTTTTTTTGAGCATGTGTTCTTTTGCCTTCGTCACACATAAAAGGAAAGCTCAATTTCTAATTATGCGCTGCGGCGTCTTGATTTAAGTTGACCCATTAAAAGCCATACAGCGATCGACATGTTAAGTAAGTTCCATGCAATACCATTTAAGAATGCTGCTTGATAAGAGCCGGTGAGGTCAAATATTAATCCTGACAACCAACCGCCTAAGGCCATACCACCAACCGTCGCCATCAGAACTAAGCTCACCCGCGCCCCTGCTTCTTTAGCTGGCATGTATTCGCGTACAATCAACGCATAACTGGGCACAATGCCACCTTGTGCGAGGCCAAAAAAGGCAGAGACAACGTAAAGCGAGGCCAATCCATCGAAAGGAATATAAAACAACAGGGCCATGCATTGCAGTACTGAGCCAATAATCAGGGTCCATACGCCACCGATTTTGTCACCAATCATGCCTGAAACCAATCGGCTAACAATACCAAAGCCGAGCATTAACGATAGCATTTCAGCGCCCCGGGTAACGCCATAACCCAAATCACCACAATAAGCGACGATATGAACTTGTGGCATCGACATGGCAACGCAGCAGGCAATACCCGCAATAACTAAAATGGTTTGCAAGGCACGCGGGGAAATGTTTAAGCGGAACCTATTACTGTGGCCATCACTTTGGCCTGCAACAAAATTCAAATTAGGCCGCCTGCGCAATAAAAAAGCCAATGGGACCATGGTACAAATACAAAACACACCAACAGCTATGTATGAGGTGCGCCATCCATAGTATTCGATACCATAGGTTAAAAGTGGTGGCCAAATGGTGCCAGATACGTAATTTCCGCTAGCGACAATAGCAATTGCAATGCCGCGCCGTTTTACGAACCAGTGGGTGATATCGGCAACCAAAGGCGCAAAGGATGCTGAACTGCCTAACATTCCAATACAAACCGCTTGAACAGCAATGAATTGCCATAGGCTTGTTGTATATGCAGCAAGAATATAGCCAGAACCCATAATAAGTGCGCTGAAGAATAAGGGGACAAACACGCCTCTTTTATCGGCCAATCGCCCCATAAAGACACCGCCTGTCGCAAATCCGATCATGGTCGCCATATAGGGCAATGAAGCATCGGCGCGACTGATATTAAATTCTGCCTCGATGGTTGGTAGAATAACAACAACAGACCACATACCAACGCCACCAATCGTGCTCATAGCCAATGAAACGACTAAGCGCCACCAAGAATAGGCGCTGTCGGGTTGATCGGGTATTAGATGAGATTGTGTTTGATCTGGCATGTATTGAAATTCAATGCGTTAGAGTTAATGTGACGTGTACTCCCGTTTAAGGAGTGGGTCAAAGTTTACTCGGCTTAGAAGTTAAGTTTTCGTTTTGCCGCGCTCTGAAAGTAAAATGCCACCAAGGACCAATACCAGTGCCATACCGTGGAATAATTTGAACGGCTCGTTCAAAATTAAAACGGATAACCCAGAAGCAAAGATGGGGGCCAAGTTGATCATCACCCCTGCCCTGCCCGGCCCAATCAGCTTAACCGCATGAATGAACGACAACTGAGCTAAAAAGGATGGGAATAATGTTATTAACCCGGCATAAATCCAGCCTTTTGGGCTTGGAGCCAAAAATTGACCTGAATAGACTTCAATCGCAACCATTGGCAAGGATGCTAAAAATGCAGCTCCAGCCATGACTGTAAACATCCCCATTGCTGAAACTTGCGGTCGGTTGCGCAATCCAACCGTATATGCGGCATAAAAAGAACAGGCGACGATCATTATCAGATCACCGATATTGAATGTAAGGTTTCTTAAATTTGCTATGTCACCACCTGAAGCGACGATCACAACGCCCACAAATGCTACAGAAACCCCAGCCGCTTGCATCAACGTAACGGGAGTGCGGAAAGCAACAAAGGCACCAAAAAATACAAATATTGGGATGGAGCCTTGTAAAATCCCAATGTTTACGCCGCTTGTTGAATGCGATGCGACATAAAACAAAGCGTTAAAACTGGCGTATCCAACTATACCCATTATCGAGAAAAATAATAAATGTTTGCGTAATTGCGGCCAATCGCGCCGTACGGGTTTATTGAAAAAAACCAAAAGGAGAACTGCAACACCAAACCAGCGAATAGATACAATTGCCATTGGCGAAATTTCGCCAACTATTAATTTCCCAAATACAGCGTTGAAGCCCCAACAAAGTGTTGTGAAGACAAGCATAACGTAAGCCAACCATGTTTTTTCTAAAATCGATACAGAAGGTGACGTCACAACCGGTAATCCTTGTTAAGCGCAACACAGCCAAGTGTTGAAAGTTAATAAGGTGCTTCTTCTATACCTGTAAAGAACAAAGCCTTTCTTGCCCCAACGAATTCTGTCGAATAGGATATTTGTTAACATAAATTCCATTGGGAAATTGATGATGACAACTGATACCCCTAAAAGCGCTGGATGGCGAGATTACCCCCGCTACCCAGACACTGCTATTGAAGCCTTGGACGATCGGTTCAATAAATATATGATTTTTAGTGCTGCTGTTGAGCGCTTGTATACAGGTGCTCGGTGGTCAGAAGGCCCTGTGTGGTTTGGTGATGGGCGTTATTTGCTGTGGAGCGACATTCCGAACAATCGAATTCTTAAATGGGAAGAAGAAACCGAAAACGTAAGCGTATATCGCAAGCCAACTAATTTTGGAAATGGCCATACCAGAGACCGCGTTGGACGCTTGATTACGTGCGAGCATGGCGGGCGTGTCACGCGCACAGAATATGATGGAATGATTACTGTCATAATGGACAGCTGGCAAGGAAAACCGCTCAATTCACCCAATGACGTTGTTGTTAAGTCCGATGGATCTATTTGGTTCACGGACCCACCCTTTGGTCTTTTAGGGAATTACGAAGGTAATAAACGCGAGCAAGAATTACCGGCGGCAACGTACCGGGTCGATGGAGAAACGCTTAAAGCAACGATGGTTGCTGACAATGTGTTGGGGCCAAATGGATTGGCGTTTTCACCCGATGAAAGCATACTTTATATCGTCGAATCGCGGGGTGAGCCGTTCCGTAAAATTGTTGTCTTTGATGTCTCAGAAAATGGTCGTCAAATCGCGAACAAGCGGGTTTTTATTGATGCGGGTTCGGGCGGTACACCGGATGGGTTTCGGGTCGATATTGACGGTAATTTGTGGTGTGGTTGGGGTATGGGCAGCGATGATTTAGATGGGGTTTTGGTTTTTGCATCTGATGGAGCTAAAATTGGCCGTATTCGTTTGCCAGAACGATGTGCGAATGTATGTTTTGGCGGGTTGAAGCGCAATCGTTTGTTTATGGCGGCCAGCCAATCCATGTATTCTTTATATGTGAACACCCAAGGCGTCGCAGGAGGTTGATATGACCGTAGAGATGCATCCACTAAATCCTTATTTCGGTGCAGATATCACAGGAATAGATGTCTCCAAGGGTGTTGATGACGCTGAGTTTTCTCAGATTTGGGACAATTTTAACGAATACGGTCTGATCTCTCTTCGTGGACAACATTTATCAGTCGACGATCAAGTTAAATTAGGCCGCCGGTTTGGAGATGTGCAAATCCATGTCATGAACCAATATCACATCAGTGGTCACCCGGAAGTGTATTATTTATCGAATTTAGATGAAGACGGAAACCCCAACGGTAAACACCCGGATAAAGGAACAATGTTTTGGCACACTGATGGCTCGTGGCGTGATCGGCCTGGGTTGGCGACGATTATGGTCGCAGAAATTATCCCGGATGAAGGGGGTGAAACTCACTTTTATTGCACTGAAGCCGGATATGCAGCGTTAGATGACGATACAAAAACCAAGGTTCAGGGGTTGCGGGTTACCCATAATTTGGATTTCTCGCGCAATCGCCGCCATGGTGAAGAGCCGATGACTGAGGCGCAAAAGAAAGCGGCACCCCCTGTGACCCACCCCATGGTCCGAACCCACCCTGTAACAGGACGTAAAAGCCTTTTTCTTGGTGATCATGCCGAATGCATTGAGGGTATGGATTACGAAGAAGGCCGGAAATTAATTGAAGAGTTAAACGCCCAAATGGTCCGTCCTGAATTTGTTTATGCGCACAAATACCGTCCGGGTGACATTATTGCTTGGGATAACCGGCGTACATTGCATAAATCGACCCCCTACGATGTGGCAACGGAACGCAGGGTCATGCGCAGAACAACCATTTTAGGTGATCCACCCTAATGAGCACCGATTACATAACTGTTACTGATGCCCCAGATGCGGCACCGTGGCTGATTATGGTTCATGGTATAATCCAAGACCACCGGGTGTTTTCGTCTCAGGTTGTGGCCTTTAAGGAACAATACCGTATTTTGTTGATCGATTTACCCGGGCATGGGTTATCAACGTATGTTCCCGGTCCATATGGGCATGTGGAAATGATGGAACACGTACGCCGTATTTGGGATCAAGCCGCAATTGGGCCTGCGCATTTTGGGCAACGCATACGGGTACGGCTGTTGGGTTGTTACTGGCTGTCCAAGAGCCAAAGCGCTTTAGGTCATTTATTTTAGAAGGTGCCGTGATCTCTGGCTACGATATGCCATATGTTAACGGAACATTAGGGCAAGCATGCGTCGTCGCGCGCTCCAAAGGACCGAAAACAGCTAAGGGCCATGGGTCCCTAATTTATCCCACATAAATTTAAGGGCGTGTGACATTCCAAATCGTGGTAGTATCTGTTCCTGATTACTGGATAACTTTCAATACGACGCAGAATTTTGGTAAGTCCTCTTTAACTTTTGCAAAGTCGTCATCGCTGGCATCTGTTTTCAAATCAATAATCAGATTTATCGCCGGAAGAGGAACTTCGATTTCTTTTCAAGCATAACGCCCTGGCGATCATAGGTTTCGTCGATTGCAACGTGCATATCACTAATTTCGTTTCCATGCTTGTGGGCAATCACATTGGTGCAACCGATTAATGCAGTCATTAAGGTTTCTGTTGGTGATGGACCTTTGTTGGTTCCGCCACACTCTTCTGGCTCATCAATGATGACTGGTAGTCCATGAACATCTATATCTGTCCGCGAATGAGACGTTCCCGTCCCTTCCATCTTCATTACAATGCGTGCTTTCAGTTCAAAATTACCATTTCTAATCCTTATTAATTATCAAACTTCACAAACTTCATCAAACCTAAACTTCGGTAGATGTTGGAACAGTGCTGTTGCAAAGCTACAGCCTGAATTGCATAAGACGTTTGAGCGTAAATGCGTTCCTGCAAAAAAGGCTTCGTCCATTTTGGCTACATTGCCTGAATTTAGCGCTGGCATAAGGTCCTTTTTGGCCTCGGCTGAGTTTAAAAAGAGGATCCGTACCGGACTGCCTTGGTGCCGGTTGGGCCCGATTTCATTATAAAGTACAGTTCATTTAACTTCTTAATTGGAACTGGTACTTCTTTGAAAAAATGATAAAAATGTGCTTTTCAAAACAACAAATCCGTTAAGTCACCGTCTAAGCATTGAAGGCGTTTTTTTGCTTTGAGCACTTCGGCTTGAGATTGTTCCACAATATCCATATTGATCTACTTTTCGTCTTCAATTGTGTTAGTAAGAATGCCAAGGCCATCGACTTCGACCTCAATGACATCGCCCGGTTTCATGAAGACGGGCGGCGTACGCGCATAACCAACACCAGCTGGCGTTCCAGAAATAATGATATCGCCCGGCTCTAGCGTCATGCACTCAGTTAAGCGATAAATCAGGTTGTGGATTGTAAATACCAAATCATCTGTATTGGCATCTTGCATGATTTGACCGTTCAAGCGGCTTTGAATACGCAACCCTTTGGCACCTTCAGGTACTTCATCGGATGTTACGATTTCAGGGCCAAACGGGCCTGTATTGTCGAAGTTCTTACCGATTGTCCATTGTGATGACTTGCGCTGGTAATCGCGTAATGTACCCTCATTAAAGAGCGAGTATCCGGCAATCATTGAACCAGCATCGGCTTCTGCAATGTGTTTTGCTTTCTTGCCAATAACAACAACCAGTTCAGCTTCAAAGTCCAAACTATCTGAGCATTTTGGCCTAACAATTGGCTCGCCTTGAGCAACCAGTGTATTGGGCCCACGGTAAAAGATTTCTGGGTACGTTGGTGTTGCTGCGCCGCCTTCTGCTGCGTGTGCCGCATAGTTGCGGCCAATGCAGATGATTTTACCGGGGCGCGGGATTGGTGGCATTAGCTTAACCGAACTCATATCGACCTTGGAATCATCGCCAGCGCTATCTCCACACGCTTTGATTTTTGCCAACATACTGTCGCCGCCTTCAAGTATTCCAATCATATCACTTGGAAGCTCGGGTGCTGCTTTGCTGAGATCGACAACTTGGTTACCTAAGCGCACGCCAACAGCGGGGCCTGATTGTCCTTGAAATGTAATTAACCGCATATAATTTTTTCCTATGCTAATTTAGTCTGCAAATATGATGTAAAAATTATCCATAAAATCCAACTTTTTGCAAAAATTTCGAAATTATTATCGATTAGTCTGTAAATTCATTACAATATCTACACGGATATTTATTTGAAACAATGGTTTCATAATTAAGGGTGTAAAAAATGGTAGGCGAATGGATTGTCTTGGTAAGAAAAAGTTGCAGATGAGTGGTCTTAGGGCGTGTTGGGGATGCAGTTGTATGTAGTGACAACAACGCCTGCAGGAGACATGGATGCCATTTTGGCATTAATGGGCCTGCATTTAGCATTTCAAAAGAAGCTTCAATAACAAGGTGTGCTATTTGCCACAGGGCCTTTTGTAGATTATGACAAAAAAGTATAGTCAGGAGCAGTAATGGTTATACTGCGCGCAGATTCTGTTGAGCATGCCCGTGAAATTGTAGCCGAAGACCCAATGCACGTTGCCGGTGACCAAACATTCCACGTGCGCCCATGGCTTATGAACGAAGGATCAATGACTTTTCGGGTGACGTATTCTGATGGTGGGCGAGAGATAAGCTAACACCTTTAGGCATGATTATAGATATGCGGCCTCGGGTCAGGACCCTAGACGTCTAAGTATAATGCTGACAAAATCACAGGGGAGATGACGGTCACTGATTTCATTGATTATCTATACTTACTTAGGATGCAATATGAAGCCCCTTGACGAAATTCCAGTTGCGACTGCTGATCCGCACACTTTGGCCATTTACCACCGATTAATGACCGCTGCCGGATCGGGATCGCCAGCGCTCATTTTTCGTCATATGGCAGTTACTCCGGGGTTATTGGATTGGGTTTGGCAGGCCGTGGGTGAAGATGTGGAAGCCGGTTGGGTGCGTGACGCCGTTTGGGACATTGTCGCTGCCACCCCATCCGAACACATTGACCCGATCACACCTTCAGTCCTGACCGAAACCGGTATTGACGCTGACGCTCGCAGTGTGATTGGTGACATGCTGATCAGCTATAACCGCATGAACCCGCTGAATTTGATCCTGACTGGTGCCGCCCGGATGTTGATCTCGGGTGCGAGCCTGCCGAAAACTGCTCAGGGAGCTCCAAAACAGATTTCCCCACCGCCGCCTGCACCAACGCAATTACCTCCGCCACCTAAGGTTTCAGAACTTGAACCCGCGTTGCAGGACGCCATTAGAAGGCTATGTAAAACCCTTCCTGATGTCGGTGGCGAGGTCACTCCAACACTGTACCGCCATTTTGCAATATGGCCCCAGTTCATGATGGACGTTGCCCATCGATTGATAGTCAAACTGGATGAACTTGACCGGGCAACCCATGCCATGAACGAAGCTTGTGAACCTTTGATCCTTGAATTGGCTCAAAGGGCCAAGGCACGCTTGGTCGATCCACCGCCGACAACCGATCTTTCGGGGTTGATCACGGTATTGGACGGCTTCGGATATATCATCCCGCATCTTGTTGTCGTTGGCAGTGCCGTCGACGCTGCTTTGCCAAAATAG
>JAPKAX010000124.1 GCA_028825025.1 Rhodospirillales bacterium
GATCAGCTGCGCACCGAGCTTTAGCTCCAACTACTAAATGCTCGATTAGACGATCCTGTTTTGCTTTACTTAATTGGCTCTTTCTCATACTGCCCATAATAACACCTAAATAAAGTTAGATGGGTTGGGACCATAATTTATTAAAATACAGACATTGTGCCTAATTCATGGCACCTCAAAAACACAGCCCACTGAGATAAATAACAAGGGCTCAAATATAAATTAAGCCTATGTGAAAAAGAGGCAAGAGGGAAAGACTAATTTAATGATTTTGATCGGACTGGGCGCTAACCTACCAACTGAAAAATTTGGGCCCCCACGCGCTGCATTGGGAGCTGCATTACACGCCATTGAACAAAAGGGCATACAGATTAAACAGCGCGCGCCTTGGTATCAAACAGCGCCCGTTCCCATATCAGATCAACCTTGGTATGTGAACGGCGTGGCTGAATTAACAACAGACCAATCACCGTCTGAAGTCATTGCTATACTGCTTGAGCTAGAAAACAGTTTTGGTCGAGTGCGAACAGCTCGATACGCACCGCGCATTCTTGATCTGGATTTGTTGGCCTATAAGGATCAAATCATTATCGGAACCACCCCAACAGATTTAACCGTTCCCCATCCCAGAATGCAGGGCCGCAGCTTTGTTGTCTTACCGCTTCGTAATATAGCCCCAGTTTGGTGCGATCCGGTATCTGGACTCACGATTAATGAGATTGCAAACCAGCTCCCCAAAGACCAACAATTACATAAAATGGCCGATGCAGAAGGGATGTTTGGAACGGAATGGATGGTTTAAGTAAAATACTTCCGTGTTGAGCGATTTATAAGCCTTGCATTTTATAAAAAAGCCTCATATATCATCGGTAAATTTTCCTATTTATACTGGAGTTCGCCAATGGCCCGCGTCACCGTTGAAGATTGCGTCACGAAAGTCCCTAACCGTTTTGAACTTGTTATGATTGCTTCGCAGCGTGCTCGCGATGTATCCGCGGGTTCTTCGATCACGATCGAACGCGATAACGACAAAAACCCAGTTGTTGCCCTGCGCGAGATTGCTGATGGCACTATTGATTTGGCTGAATTAAAGGAATCCGTAATCAAAGGTCTTCAAAACTACGTCGAAATGGACGAACCTGAAGACGACGAAATGGACCTTTTGGCAATCCAACAAGATCACAATGAAGACGGCGAGCCCGTTATGGTCATAGAGACCGCTTCTGAATTAGAAGGTACACTGGCTCCTGATGCATTTGGTGACGTTGTTATTGCAGATAAAAACGACTGAATAGCCAGATAAGAATTCATAAAACGGCGCGGGTTGAGAAATCTCCTGCGCCGTTTTTGTTTTTGCTGGTTGAAACCTCCTCTAGGGCTGTAGACTCTTTTTTTAGGAGATTTAATGATACGTCAATTCCAACTTGTCGAAGCCGTCCGGGCGTATGATCCAAACGTAAACGAAGATGGACTTAACCGTGCTTACGTTTTTTCAATGAAAGCGCACGGCAAGCAGACGCGTGCTTCTGGTGATCCCTATTTTTCGCACCCGCTAGAAGTTGCTGGGATTTTGACTGAGTACAAAGTTGATTCAGCCACAATCATGACCGCATTGCTGCACGACACAATTGAAGATACGGATGCTACATTTGAAGACATTACAGCCATTTGTGGAGAAGAAGTTGCAAAATTAGTTGATGGTGTAACAAAACTTACCCGTATTGAATTTCAATCAGATCAGGCAAAACAAGCCGAGAACTTCCGAAAACTTGTACTCGCAATGTCCCAAGATATCCGGGTATTGCTGGTTAAATTAGCAGACCGTTTGCACAACATGCGAACCCTGCATTTTATTACAAAACCGGAAAAGCGCCACCGCATAGCGACCGAAACCATGGATATCTTCGCCCCGTTAGCCGAACGTATTGGTATGCAAGAGCTAAAAGCGGAACTGGAAGATTTGGCCTTTGCCGAATTGAACCCGAAAGCCCGCAGGTCGATCACGCGTCGCTTAGAGTTTTTGCGGGAACGCGGTGAAGACCTTGTTGAGAAAGTCATTATTGAACTAAAACTGGTTTTAGCTAATAACGGAATCAGCGCTGAAATCAGTGGTCGCGAAAAAACACCGTACTCAATTTGGCGCAAAATGCAAACAAACGAAGTTGGGTTTGAACAGTTATCTGACATCATGGCGTTTCGGGTCGTTGTCTCAAATTTAGAAGATTGTTATAAAACACTTGGCGTTGCACACAGAAGGTACCCCGTTGTTCCCATGCGGTTCAAAGACTACATTTCAACGCCAAAACCAAACGGCTACCAATCCATTCATACAGGTGTTTTTGGCCCTGAACGTCAACGAATTGAACTTCAAATTCGCACATCTGATATGCATGCAATTGCAGAATCTGGCGTTGCGGCGCACTGGAATTACAAACAAGGCGAAGCGTCAAAAGACGGTAAACAATACCGCTGGCTGCGCGAACTTCTTGATATTTTGGAACACGCCGACGGCCCTGAAGAATTTTTAGAGCACACCAAACTTGAAATGTTTCAAGATCAAGTGTTCTGTTTCACCCCCCGTGGTGATTTGATCAATATGCCAACTGGGGCAACGCCGGTCGATTTTGCCTACGCTGTGCATTCTGAAGTTGGTGACCGATGTGTGGGGGCCAAAATCAACGGACGCATGATGCCCTTGCGAAGTCAGCTCAGAAACGGTGATCAGGTTGAAATCGTTACTTCAAAAGCGCAAACACCATCACCAACATGGGAACGCTTTGTTGTTTCTGGAAAGGCGAGGGCGCGCATACGTCGTTTTGTTCGTATTCAAGAACGCGAACAGTACGAAAAACTAGGTCGTTCGATCTTGCGCCGCTCCTTCAAAGATGAAGACTATGAAGTATCAGATAAAGGCTTAGCCGGCGTTTTAAAAATATTTCAGCAGCCCAGTGTAGAAGATTTATGCGCGCAAGTGGGATCTGGGCATATTGGCGGACGTGACGTTTTAGAAGCCGTCTATCCGGGCGTAAAGAAAAAGCCTGAAGCACCAGATGAAAACATTGTTCCGATCAGTAACGCCCGCTCTGGTTCAGAAAAAAGCCATGACGAAGCGGTTTCTATTCGTGGGTTAATCCCTGGAATGGCGATGCACTTAGCCAGTTGCTGTCATCCGCTACCCGGCGACCGCATCGTCGGCATTGTGACAACCGGGTGCGGCGTGACCATCCACACTATTGATTGCGAACAACTGAAAACCTATCACGATCAACCAGAACGTTGGATGGATATATCGTGGGGTGATTCAACCCATACACAGCAGAACCAAGTAGGCCGGGTTTTCCTATCCGTTGCCAACGTGCCCGGAGCACTTGGCGATTTATCAATGGTTATCGCAAAGAATAACGGCAATATATCGAACTTAAAAATCACCAACCGCGCTGGTGATTTTTATGATTTATTGATCGATATTGAGGTTCAAAACGTCAAACATTTAACGGAAGTTATTGCGGCATTGCGTGCCAGCCCAGTGACCCATACGGTTGATCGTGCTCGGGGTTGAAAAGGTCGGCAAAAGTCGCCATCTTGCTGGCGAACAAAAAGCACAAAATATCCAAAGTAATCAGGGAAATTAATGTTTAACCGTCGGAACAAGTTAAGTTTTGGATCAAAGATTTCCGGGTTTTTCTGGCCCGCCGCTGGTTTCCGAAGGGCGGGTAGGTACTTACTTCATCGGTTGTCGCGCTTGCCCGGAACACCTTATGCATTGGCTGGTGGTTTCGCTTGTGGTGCAGCAGCTTCCTTCACACCCTTCGTTGGATTACATTTTATTCTGGCCGCCCTAATCGCATGGATCACCCGCGCAAATATTTTGGCATCTGCAATTGGAACCGCCGTTGGAAACCCATGGACGTTACCGTTCATATGGATATGGATCCATAGTTTGGGCAATTGGTTGGGGGTTGGCAGCCCCGGAATCAATGTGACAGAGCTAGATTTCCCACATTTATTTGGACAACTGGCAGAGGCTTTACTTAACGGGAATTTTTCAGCGGTTATTGATATTGCAGGGCCGGTATTATGGCCTATGTTTGTAGGCGGAATACCCACTGCGATTGGGGTTTGGATCCTTTTTTACTTTCCATTAAGAAGAATTGTGGAAAGCTACCAACAAAGACGGATAGAGCGTCGAAAGCGCAAGGAAACCCCTCCTTTAGGAGATACATAATGAATAATTTTTTACGCTTAGGCGTCAATATTGATCACGTAGCAACAATCAGGAATGCCCGTGGTGGGGATCACCCTAATCCCGTACGTGCAGCAAAAATGGCAGAAAAGTTTGGTGCTGATGGAATTACAGCCCATCTTCGTGAAGACAGGCGACATATTTCTGATTTAGATATCGAGCGATTAATCGAAGGCATAAACGTGCCGCTAAATCTTGAAATGGCGGCAACTGACGAAATGTTAGATATAGCGCTGCGCCATAAGCCACATGCCGCCTGTATTGTGCCTGAAAAGCGCGAAGAGCAAACAACGGAAGGCGGGTTGGATGTGGTCAGGGGAGCAAATCACCTCAAGCCATATATCGATCGCTTATCCGACGCAGGCATTCGCGTCTCATTGTTCATAGAATCCGATTTAGCCCAATTGGATGCTGCTCAAAAGCTTGGTGCGCCGGTTGTTGAGTTGCACGTTGGGGCATACTGTGATTCCAGACAAGTGACCCGCGCGCGTGAGCTGGAAAAGATCGAAAAAGCCGTCTTACATGCCCATGACTTAGGGCTTGAATGCCACGCTGGGCACGGGTTGACTTATGATACAGTTGGTCCGGTTGCTGCAATGGGAACTATTGCCGAATTAAACATAGGGCATTTTTTGATTGGTGAAGCCATTTTTGGTGGCCTTGAAAGCGCCATGATGCGAATGCGTGCCGCCATGGACCATGCCCGCTCGAAGGCTTCCGCATGATTATTGGAATCGGCACGGACTTATGCGATATTAGGCGCATTGAAAAGACTCTTGAGCAATTTGGTGAACGTTTTAAACAGCGGCTTTATTCTGATTATGAACAAGCGAAAGCTGAACGCAGGGAAAACCCAGCAAGTTCATACGCCCAGAGTTTTGCCGCCAAAGAAGCTTGCTCGAAAGCTTTGGGTACCGGGTTTCGCCTAGGCGTTTTTTGGCGTGACATGGTGGTTCTAAATTTTCCGACAGGGCAGCCTTATATAGAAATAACCGGCGGGGCGCTTGAGCGGTTAAATTCACTAACTCCCGACGGCATGGAAGCCCGTGTTGACGTATCGCAAACCGATGAGTACCCAATGGCACATGCGATGGTGATTATCTCGGCAATTCCTAAGGTTTCTGCGGACTAGCCTTGATCCAAAGGTGCAAACCCATTAACACTCTGTCAACTTTTTCAGCCTGACCAATTTTAAAAAGTATCTTTAATGACAAACGACAATTCCGGCGGATTCTTTGATACGTTAAAAACTATTGTTTATGCAGTCGTCATTGCATTGGGTGTCCGAACCGTAGCGTACGAGCCCTTTAACATTCCGTCGGGCTCAATGTTCCCGACCCTTCTGGTTGGTGACTACTTGTTTGTTTCTAAATTTTCATACGGCTACAGCAAACACTCGTTGGTTATGAGCTTACCTCTTATTCCAGGCCGTATATTCGAGACCGTTCCGGAACGTGGTGATGTTGCGGTATTTAAAAAGCCAACCGACAACACAACCGATTATATCAAACGCATCGTAGGCTTGCCCGGTGACACGTTGCAGGTTGTTAAAGGCATTTTACATATCAATGGAAAAGCTGTTGGGCGCGAGCGGGCTGGAGTGCATGTAACCAAAGATAGTTGGGGTAATCGTCACGAAATTAAACGCTACATTGAAACCCTTCCAAACGGTAAAAAGCACTACATTTTAGAAGAATCCGATAGCGACTTTATGGACAACACCCCTGTATATACGGTTCCAGCCGGGCATGTGTTTGGCATGGGCGACAATCGTGATCATTCCCAAGATAGCCGTTTTTTAAATGAGGTTGGCTTTATACCTATGGTAAACTTAGTCGGTAAAGCGGAGTTTCTATTCTTTTCTATCGACAATGCAGCCCCTTGGGAATTTTGGAAATGGGGCTCATCCATACGCCTGAGCCGCTTTTTTGAGGACATTGAATGACGCACAACGGCGACACGACCCCATCCGACACAATAAACGCAAATGCCAACAACATCGCCAAGACCCTTGCACACTTTGAACAAAAACTTGACTACACATTTAAAGACCAGGAATTACTGGCGCGGGCTTTGACCCATTCAAGTATTGTTACTCGACGGCATTTTTCAAATGAGCGACTTGAGTTTTTAGGCGATCGGGTTTTGGGTTTGGTTGTGGCCGACATGTTACTAGCTGAGTTCCCAAGCGAGGATGAAGGCGCTTTGGGCTATCGGTTTGCTGCCCTTGCACGTCGAGAAACACTAGAGCGTGTGGCAGATGACATAGGGTTTGAGCCGTTTATTCGCCGCGAACTTGATCCCAATGAAATCAGTGCGCGTCAAAAAAGTGGGTTGTTGGCAAATGCCTGTGAAGCGGTCATCGGCGCGATCTATTTAGATGGTGGGTTCACCCCAGCGCACGAATTCATTCGCAGTCATTGGTTAGGCCTGTTAAAAGAAGACCTAAGCCCTCCTAAAGATGCGAAAACAAAATTACAAGAATTTGTTCAAGGGAAAAGCTGGCTTTTACCGAAATACAGTATCGTAGATCAAACAGGCCCTGATCACGCACCTGAATTCACGGTTGAAGTTAGCATTGAAAAACATGCTCCCGCAAAAGGGATCGGAAGATCAAAGCGTGAAGCCGAAATTGCAGCAGCAAAATCTCTTATCTTACTTTTAAATGGAAAGCCTAAAAATGGTTGATACGGAAACGTCTAAATCTGGTTTCATTGCCATTGTTGGCGCGCCGAACGTCGGAAAATCTACGCTGCTGAATAAATTTGTCGGTTCAAAAGTTTCTATCGTTTCCCCAAAGGTTCAAACCACCCGTTCGCGCGTGCTTGGCATTTGCATTGAAGGAAACACACAAATTATTTTTATCGACACGCCTGGTATTTTTGCGCCACGCCGTCGCCTTGATCGGGCTATGGTGGCTGCGGCTTGGGGTGGAGCAGGGGACGCCGATGAAGTTCTTTTTCTCGTCGACGCTAGCCGTGGAATTTGCCGCGATACTTCCGATATTTTGGATAAGCTCCAAGAAACAGACAGAACTGTTTATTTAGCACTTAATAAGGTTGATTTGGTCCGTAAAGAAAACCTGTTATTGCTAATTGATGAATTGACCAAACGCGCAACTTTTGCTGATATATTTATGATTTCAGCTGAAACAGGTGACGGCACAGAAGAACTCCTAAGCTTTTTGGCAGAGACCATGCCAGATAGCCCGTGGCTGTTCCCCGAAGATCAAATTTCAGACATGCCACAGCGACTGCTTGCGGCCGAAATTACCCGTGAAAAGATATTTCTTATGCTGCGCCAAGAGTTGCCATATGCAACAACGGTTGAGACCGAGAAGTGGGAAGAAAAGAAAGACGGTAGCGTCAAAATAGATCAAACAATCTATGTTGAACGGCCAACACAGAAAGCGATTGTACTTGGGAAAAACGGGACACAAATCAAGTCGATTGGCGAATCTGCGCGCCGTGAACTCGAAAAATTATTAGACGTCCGTATCCATTTGTTTTTATTCGTAAAAGTTCGGGAAAAGTGGGGAGATGACCCAGAACGCTACCGCGACTGGGGTCTCGATTATAACGCATAATCCCAAAATGCGACTTATGTCGCTTAGCTCATTATACGTGCCAAACATATCGATTTATGGCGTAAGGGCTCAACATGAACTTGAGCTAGTTTCGCTTTGTACCCGATTGCGTTCTTCTCCATTTCAAGTATTTCATTTTTGTAAACTATTACTAAAGTTACGAATTTTGGTTATAGTGTTTTGCTTGTTTGCATGATTTGGAATTTAAATCCTTAAGCTCCAGAAGTTAATAATGATTTTTTTCTTGATTCTAAATTTAATAGCTAAATATGACTGCATGATAAACGCCATATAGACAGACTATGAAAGCGTGTTAAAGTTTAATATAAACCCAAACTTTAGCACCTTAGGTTTACATTTTTTGTACAAAAGGAGCTGGGTTATTGGATTGGTCAGATGATGGCATTGTTATTTCTGCACGAAAACATGGCGAATCCTCGTTGATTGTGAACTTGCTAACACGTAACTATGGGCGTCATTCTGGGTTGGTGCGAGGAGGGGCAAACCGCCGCAACCGGGGTTTATATGAACCCGGAAACCAAGTCCGAGCCCATTGGCGGGCGCGCCTTGAAGATCATTTAGGGACATATCAGTGTGAATTAACAAAAGCCGTTGCGGCTGATTTGTTGGAAAGTCGCATAAAATTATCAGCGCTCAGCTCGATTTGTGCGGTTTCTGATGTAGCCTTACCAGAACGCGAGCCGCATCAACCTCTTTACGACGCATTTATAATTTTAATCGATTCTTTTGCCGATGATTCGCTATGGCCGACCATATACGTCAAATGGGAGTTAGGGTTGCTGCAAGAATTAGGGTTTGGGCTCGATTTTTCTTCTTGTGCTGCAACAGGTCACACAGAGAACCTCGCATTCGTATCACCAAAATCAGGTAAAGCTGTATCGGTTAATGCCGCAGTCCCCTATAAAGATGTACTGCTTATACTGCCCACATTTTTAACTCAATCCGGGCAAACAGGAACACCAGAAGACATACATCAAGCCTTAAAACTGACTGGGTACTTCCTAAATAGGCATGCATTCGGTACATACCCTGGGCATGATCCGGATGCACGCACACGATTTATGGAAAGACTTAGAAAAAAAGTGGACTTGAGTTCATCGCCAAAGCCCAAAAGCTAGGCCATGGTATTCTCAACATTGGAGTCACAATTTTAACCTAATTTGACAGCATCTGAGACATCTTCAAGAATTATAATATTATCTGCAGCAATACGCCCTTAATTAACAGGCTGTAAATCGTAGCTGATGACCTGTCCTTGAAAGAGCCTCACTAAATCTGCATTTTGCACTGCGGCAATATGCACAAAAGCATCACTTGACTCGTCCTCAGGATCAACAAATCGATATCCTTTTGCACGATTAAACCACTTAACGAGACCCTTTGCCATTCAGCTTTTCTAAATTCTATAACTTATGTGAGAAGTGGAT
>JAPKAX010000380.1 GCA_028825025.1 Rhodospirillales bacterium
CTTGTCCCAGCATGGGATTGCCTGCAGCACTGCGAGCAGATAGGACCAACCCAGCCAATGCAGCAGTCACTCCACAAAGTGCAAATGCAGCAATTCGTATTTCATCCGTGGCTATTCCAGAAAATTGTGCTGCAGTTGTATTTCCTCCAGTGGCAAGTGCACGTCGCCCAAAAATTGAGAAGTGCAGAATATAAACGCCAACAACAACAGTAACTAATGTCCACCATATGGGGGCAGGGACCCCAAGCATTGATCCACCGGCCAAAACATCAACGTAATCTCGGTTTACGATTGGTACAGGCATCGATCCAGTAAAACTGAGCGCTAGGCCTCGCAGTACGCTCAGCATGCCAAGTGTTACAAGAAAAGAGGGTATCTTGAGCTTGGTAACGATGATACCGTTGACCGCTCCGACAAAAGCTCCAAGACCCAAAACTAATGACGCCGTTAGCCACCCAGGCAAATCCTTATAAAGTAGTATACCTGCAACCATGGCTGCAAAACTCACGTGCGAGCCAACAGACAAATCGATTTCTGCGCAAACAATAACGAATGTCATACCGACTGCCATAATCGTTACTACTGCTGTAATCCTGCCAACAGCACTTGCGGTTCCCAAGGTCGCAAAATTCGGAGCAAAAAGAATAAAGAAGCCAATAACGATAAAGAAAAGGATGTATGTGAAGTGTGGCCCTGGTTTTGACAGCACGCTAATAATATTATTCGCTGAAGACTTCAAATCTGTCTGTGAGAGAATACTTCTCATAGCACAGCCTCTTTCCTTATCACATGAACATCTTCCTGTATCGCGGTTCGAATTTCCGTTGCACTAAAACCAGCTGGTAGACTTCGACCTAACTGACCATCGATCATTATAACTATTCGGTCAGCGGTAAGAGATAGTTCTTCTATCTCCGATGAGATCAGCAAAACACTTGCACCTGAGGCAGTTGCGTTCCGAATAATCATCCTCATTTCTTCCTTAGCATTAACATCAACACCTGAGGTGGGCTCATCTAGTATCAAAATCTTAGCATTTGCTGAAAGCCATTTTGCAAAGACTACTTTTTGCTGATTACCGCCGCTAAGTTCGGATGCTTGCTGTTTTCCAGAGCGACAGATTATCCGCAGATACTTGCGCATATAGTTAAACATTTCATCCGCACTTTTGGAGAAAATAATTGGAAGCTTTCCCCCACCAATTTGTAATTTTTTCAAATGTGGCAGACTTATATTTGAAGCTAGACTATGATGAATTATTAGACCTTCTTCTCGCCTGTCCTCTGGCACAAATCCAAAGCCAGCAGATATCGCATTGGTTGTGGACCCTAACTTAACACAATTGCCATCAACTTTTACGATTCCTTTGGCGTCAGGAATAAGACCAAAAAGTGCCTTGGCTAGGGTCGAACGTCCACTGCCCACCAGCCCTGCTACCCCAAGAACCTCGCCTTTTGCAATCTCTAGACTAATACCAGATTTTAACTTACGAGAAGTCCTAAGGTTCGATACTGTTAGCCGGGGCCGAAACGGTTGATCAGAAAGTTTTGGTTTGAACTGCGCGGCCAGACTATCTTGACGATCGCCTTGAGACATCAGCTCAGAAATCTTAATGTCATTCGTATCCAGAGTTTTCTGAGTGGGCAGCAGGCGGCCATCACAGATAACGCTGATCCTGTCAGAGATTTTAAAAATCTCGGCCATCCTATGGCTAATATATACTATGCCAATCCCTTTCATTTTTAATGATCGGATAATATTGAACAGCTTCTCCTCTTCGTTTGATGTTAGCGATGAGGTGGGTTCGTCCATTATCAAGATACGTGCTCCACTTGATAATGCCTTAACTATTTCAACCATTTGACGTTGGGCAAAACCAAGTT
>JAPKAX010000381.1 GCA_028825025.1 Rhodospirillales bacterium
AACTTGGTTTTGCCCAACGTCAAATGGTTGAAATAGTTAAGGCATTATCAAGTGGTGCACGTATCTTAATAATGGACGAGCCCACCTCCTCGCTGACATCGAATGAAGAAGAGAAGCTTTTTAGTATTATCCAATCATTAAAAGCAAAAGGGATTGGTATAATTTATATTAGCCATAGAATGGCAGAGATTTTTAAAATCTCTGATCGAATTAGCGTTATCCGGGATGGCCATCTCCTTCCGACTGAGAATACCGAGGATACAAATGAGAGCAAGATTGCTGAATTGATGTCTCAAGGTGACCGAAAAAATGGTTTAGCAACATCGTTTAAGCCACAAACCTCTGCGCAACATTCTGAGTCTCTCCTAACCGTATCGGGTCTTAAGACATACCATAAGTTAAAATCTGGAATTGACCTGGAAATTGCAAAAGGAGAGGTTCTTGGAATCGCGGGGCTCGTAGGCAGTGGACGTTCCACCTTAGCCAAGGCGCTTTTTGGTCTTATTCCAGATGCCACAGGATCGGTAAAAGTGAATGGACGTTCTGTGAAGTTAGGATCAACAGCTAACGCAATTTCTGCTGGTTTTGGATTTGTACCAGAAGACAGGCGAGAAGAAGGTTTAATAATCCAACACAGTCTTGCTTCAAATATAAGTCTTCCACACTTGCAAAAATTACAGATGGCGGAAGGAAAGTTTCCAATTATTTTGCCTGGGAGCGCGAATGAGACGTTTAACTATATGCGCAATTATTTGCGGATAGTCTGTCGCTCTGGACAGCAGCAAGCATCGGAACTCAGCGGCGGTAATCAGCAGAAAGTAGTCTTTGCAAAATGGATTGCCGCAAACGCCCAGATTTTGATACTTGACGAGCCCACCTCAGGTGTTGACGTCAATGCTAAGGAAGAAATGAGAATGATTATTCGCAATGCAACTGCCTCAGGAGCAGGTGTTTTGCTGATCTCATCGGAGATAGAAGAACTATCTCTTACCGCTGATCGAATAATTATAATGATCGATGGTCAGGTAGGTCGAAGTCTATTGGCTGGTTTTAGCGCAACACAGATTCGAACCTCGATACAGGAAGACCTTCATGGGTTAAGAAAAAAAGGTCCGTCATGACAAATATTCTATTACAGACCGATCAAAAGCTTTCAATAAAACGTATTGTCAGCCTGCTGTCAAAACCCGGACCACACTTCACATATATCTTCTTCTTTTGCGTTATTGGGTTCTTTATTCTTTTTGCCCCCAATTTTGCGACTTTAGGAACCGCAAGTGCGGTCGGTAGAATTACAGCAGTTGTTACGATTATGGCCGTCGGCATGACTTTTGTTATTGTTTGCGCAGAAATCGATTTATCCGTTGGGTCGCATGTGAGTTTCGCGGCCATGGTCGCAGGTATATTACTCTACAGGGATGTTCCGGGGTGGCTCACGTGCTCGTTAGTTTTGATACTTGGAGCTTTTGTTGGAGCAATCAATGGCATTATTGTCACTAAGCTCAAAATACCTTCCTTTCTCGTAACACTTGGTATGCTGAGCATACTTAGAGGCCTAGCGCTTAGTTTTACGGGGTCTATGCCTGTACCAATTGTTAACCGGGATTACGTTGATGTTTTGGCAGGCGGAACTTTTCTCGGGGTTCCTGCACCCATCTGGTGGACATTAATTACGGTCGCTATTGGCATTTACATTCTGCACTTCTCAGTTTTTGGGCGACGTGCTCTGGCTACGGGAGGAAATACAATTGCATCACAATTTTCGGGAATAAATACTGATCAAATACGAATTGCTGCATTCGCACTTTGTGGAGTGACTGCAGCACTCGCTGGGTTGGTCCTATCTGCTCGCAGTGCTGCAGGCAATCCCATGCTGGGACAAG
>JAPKAX010000125.1 GCA_028825025.1 Rhodospirillales bacterium
GGCAGAAAACTAATCAAGGCACACGGTCGCCCTGCCAATTCGCGCAACGAGGTGCCATCGCGGTCGGCTATAGGGCGCGGACACGGCACTCCAGCTTGTGCCGCATGGTTCATTAAGTTCAAGAAAAAGGGCAGATCAGACTGTTTTACTCGTTTTTCATACAGTGTTAAAATATAGAGACCGCTGGTTAAGGTCAGTAAATAGTTTGAATTTTCAACACCTTCAGCAATGCCCTTACACGACAACACCTCGCCCAATTCATAGCCGGCACAATACGCAATTAATTCATCGTCGCCTATTTCCGTATAAACGGCCATGTTTCTGCCCCTATCGTGTTGCATATTATGCAGAATTGGATGGTTATCAAACAAGACTATTTTACGCCAATTGAACATTTACTTGAAAGGTTTACCGCATCAGCGCAGTCTCAATATCAATGACCAATGAAATCACATCTTTAAAATTTTGTGTGCTTTGTATTTGCCTGTTATTTTTGAACATTGCAAATCCAGCATTTTCAGCGTGGCCAGATGGCTTGCACGAAGAGGACCCATCATTCACACAAAAGAGCAATCGCCACAAATCTGGAGCTAGCGTCCAAAAGGTCCAAGCGGCTTTAGCCAATATAGGTTTTTATTTAGGCAGCATTGACGGCCACTTAAACGATGAAACAAGTGCCGCTATTCGGGTTTACCAAAAAACATCGGGCCTAAAAGT
Organism: Rhodospirillales bacterium; assembly: GCA_028825025.1. GTDB lineage: Bacteria > Pseudomonadota > Alphaproteobacteria > Rhodospirillales > Casp-alpha2 > JABMNT01. Next base: position 718 of record JAPKAX010000125.1, read on the forward strand.
GGATGGCCAAATCACCCGCCAACTTTGGGATTTATTAAATAATGCTCATCAGGTGCGCGGCCTTTTAAAACGCTTAGACACCGTGCGCAAACAAGGCAAAGATAAAGCCCGCGCGGCCTTACTGGCCCATTCAGCGACTAAAGATCTAGTAAAAGATTTAAACGATATTCGCGCTGATCCCACCCGAAAATCTGATGAATGCTTTAAAACCCCAACCGTTCGTTGCTTGCTTTTTGAGGCCCAAGAAAGCGTAAAAGCTGTTCATAAACCCGAATTACGTGATTGGGCCTTGGGTGAAGTTTTGATTGCCCAAGCCCGTGCTGGATTAGGCGAATTGGCAATGCAAACCACAGCCCGCATTCTAGATCCCCGGTTGATAATGGTTGCCCTACGCGACATTGCGGAAGCTCAGGCCACTGCTGGCAACTCTAAACAAGCCGTGAACGCGGCACGGATCATACCGAATGCACGAAAACGGGCCGAAGCTTTAACCAAAATCACTCAAATTCACGCCCGGCAAGGGGACAAGTTAAGTACTCAGGCAGCCGCTGATGTTCTATTTAAAATGCTCGTCGCCCTTCCGTCAAAACAGCAACAAATCTCAATTAAAACAAAAGTGGCAATCGCATTTAGTCACGTTGGCAGCCCCCTTCGAACAAGGAACCTCTTAGCCGAAACCGAAAACCAAAGCCGACAATTGTCAAATAAGGATCAACGAAGCCTTGGCTTAAGACATGTTGCAACGGCCTATGCGAGATTGAAAAATCTTAAAAAGACACAAGCCCTGTTATTGGAAATCACAAAAAAAGCCGAACGAGAACCGATCTTAATTCATTTGGCATCGGCAATGGTGACGGCGGGCAAAATCAAGGATGCTTTAGAAATTACAAAATACATCACGCCGCGTTATCGGGCCGCCCCCTTGGGCTCGATTGCATTAGCCCAAGCGAAGTCCAATGCGAGCACCGATGCTGGGGCAACACTTCAATTGGCCAAAAAATCCATCGAAGAAATCAAACTTCCCTACGCTCGCTCATTTGCACAAAGCCAACTGGCTGTAACAATGGCGCAAATAAGCAACATACTGACCCAAAGTAACAAAAAAAAAGTTTCATTCCTAAATGCATCTCAAATGGCGGCTCAAATAAAAGACAACCGATTACGAGCCCACACTTTATGGTCGATCGCGCACGAACAACGCATTTCAGGGGGGCAACAAGCTGCAAACACAATGGAAGCCTTAGCCGACACAGCAACAAACGCGATAAAAAGTCGCTTATCACAGGTCTGGTTGTTTGCCGATTTAGCAGCTCAACACGTCCGCCGGGGGGATGTGAAACAGAGTTGGAAAATGTTTGATCGGGGTTTAAAAATAGGCCAAACCATCAACAATGCATGGGGTCGGGCCAGAGCTTTGGCCAAGTTAGCGCAAACGCTTCTTGAGCTTGGAACTCCGAGCAAAGGTCTTAGCAAAAACATCTCTGCAAATTAAAACTGATTTCATAGGCTTGCTGCACCCCGGCCCATATTCTAGAATCCCACCCAAGAGATTACGTTTTTACGGATAATGGTTGGAAGTCAAAAATGGTCACACAATTCAAATGGGTACGCTTCGCCTTAATCGTCACTGCAATTGGCGTCTTAAGCAGCTGCGAAACTGTCGACACAGTTAAGAACGTGTTTGCTGACCCGGTTATTTTAGCCTGCCCCGAGACACGTATTTTAGCCGATGCAGCAGAAATCATTCGTTATGTTGAGGGGAGGGGACGCGATTTAACCGATGTGGACACCGAAGGTAAAATCCAAAATATGACCTTGGCTTGTTTAACCAAAATCGACAGAAAAACCCGCGTTGGCATTATGGAAGTCGAAGTTCGATTTAATATAGCAGCAAGCCGCGGCCCGGCTAACCGAAACCGAAAAGCAACGTATCCGTATCTGATTATTGTCACTGATTTGAACAAGAAAATTGTATATCGTGAAAAATTCAATGTTGGTGTTTCCTTTGCTGGAAATCGCTCTGAACTTTTCATATCCAACGCCCCTATTACAATCGAACTTCCCTTACGCCCTAACTTAACTGGAAAAAACTACTTGATTTATGGCGGGTTTGCTTTGACCCGCGAACAGCTATCCCATAGTCGTTTGCGCCGCAAACAACGGAGCCGATAAAGTTTATCTGACTTCGGTTGACCACATCGACTTGTCATGAGATAGTCAAAACGTTAATGAGATCATACTCAACTGATCATTGCGGGAGAGTTCAACACGCCCGTTAGATGTTGACGCCGAAGGAGCAACCGCCCCGGAAACTCTCAGGCTTCAGGACCGCAATGAGATGAGCCTCTGGAAAGTGGGTAGAATGTGAAAAGCACTTTACCCCACCGAAGATGTAAGCCAATTCATCCATTTTGGATTTGGTGATTCTTTCAGGTTCCGAGACAGAGGGGGCGCCTTTCGACCAAAGCTGCGGCTATTGCCGTATTTGTTGGCCGGTCGGTTAGCTTATCTGTTTATAGGGGAACTCAAATGTCTGACAGCGATTTACAATTCACACCACTTGATACATTTCACCGCAAACATGGTGCTAAAATGTCTGCCTTCGCGGGCTATTACATGCCTGTCAGTTATCCGCTTGGTGTTTTAAAAGAGCACGAACACACGCGCGCCGCAGCTAGCCTTTTTGATGTTTCACACATGGGCCAAGCCATTTTAAGCGGTGATAACGTTGTCGCTGCCATGGAATCTTTGGTACCCGGCGATATTGAAGGTTTAGCGAGCCATGGTACCCGTTACACCCTTTTAACCAATGACCAAGGCGGCATCCGCGATGATTTGATGGTTTCGCGCTTGGGCGATGCTTTGTATGTGGTATTGAACGCGGGATGTAAAGTTGAAAACTTTGCCTATATGCGTGAACGCATTGGTGATCAGGTTGAAATTGAAGATCTTACAGACCGGGCGTTGCTGGCGCTGCAAGGGCCAAAAGCCTCTGAAGTTTTAACCCGGTTTGTTCCTGCTGTCCGACACATGAATTTTATGAACATTGCTGAGCTAAATATCAACAACATCCAGTGCCTGATTACACGATCTGGTTATACGGGCGAAGATGGGTACGAGATTTCATTGCCCGCAGAAGACGTTGAAGATTTTGCTCAATTACTGATTGATGAAGATGAGGTTGAATTGGCAGGCTTGGGTGCCCGTGATTCCTTGCGACTTGAAGCAGGTCTGTGCTTACATGGCAGTGATATCGACCTAACAACAACCCCCATTGAAGCCGCCTTAACGTGGGTTGTTAACAAGAATCGCCGCCAAGCGGGCGCATTCCCGGGCGCTCAAATTATTATTGATCAAATCGCCAACAGATCGACAAAAAAACGGGTCGGCATTAAACCCGAAGGCCGAGCACCGGCACGTGCTGGCACTGAAATTACAGACATGGATGGTAACCCAATTGGGGCCATCACCAGCGGGGGCTTTGGCCCAACAATCGGCGGCCCAGTTGCCATGGGGTATGTTGATATTGAATTTTTTAAACCCGAAACACCGGTGCAATTGATGGTGCGTGGCAAAGCAATGCCAGCCCGGGTCATTAAATTGCCCTTTGTCCCCCATCGATATTTTACATCTTAAAAACAAACAAACAGGAAAGACCAATGAGCATGAAGTATAGTGAAGAGCACGAATGGGTAACCGTTGAAGGTGACATTGCAACGGTTGGAATTACCGATTTCGCACAAAAAGCCCTAGGCGATATTGTTTTTGTTGAAGCCCCCGATGTTGGTAGTGAGATTAACCAAGGTGACGAAACCGGCGTTGTTGAATCCGTCAAAGCCGCCAGCGATATTATCACTCCCGTATCTGGTGAAGTGGTTGAAATCAACGAAGACCTAGAAGCCGCCCCCAACACAGTAAATACCGATCCTATGGGCGACGGGTGGATGTTCAAAGTCAAATTATCTGACCCAGAAGAAATCGAAGGATTGATGAATGCGGCGGAATACAAAACTCACTGTGAAAGTTTAGATGGATGACAAAAATACCGTTGAATGATTTAGAATACGCTGACGAATTTGTTGGGCGCCATATTGGCCCCAGCACTACAGATATTGCTGAGATGCTTGATTATATGGGTCTCGCGTCGTTGGATGCGATGATCGACAAGGGTGTGCCAGGTCCTATTCGTAGCGACCAGCCTTTGACGGACCCATCGGTTACAGAAGCCAACGTTTTGGCTGAAATAGCTGATTTGGCATCAAAGAATAGCGTTTTTAAATCATACATCGGCATGGGGTATTACGACACCCACATCCCTTCTGTTATCCTACGTAACGTTTTGGAAAATCCCGGTTGGTATACGGCATACACGCCATATCAGGCCGAGATTTCCCAAGGCCGCATGGAAGCGCTTTTAAACTTCCAACAAATGATCGTCGATTTGACAGCTATGGAACTTTCAAATGCATCGATGCTGGATGAAGCCACCGCTGCCGCTGAAGCCATGACGCTGATGAAGCGTATAAGCAAAGCCAAGTCTGAGACGATTTTTGTCGCCGAAAATTGCCATCCACAAACCATCGCGATTATTGAGACCCGCGCCACCCCCATGGGATATACGGTGCAAGTTGGCAACCCCAGCACCGACTTGAACCCAGATGACGTGTTTGGTGTAATCCTTCAATACCCAGCAACAGATGGCACCGTCACCGACTATAAAGCGTTGGTCGACCGCATTCATGAAAGCAAGGCGCTGGTTTGTGTTTGTGCTGATCTTTTAAGCTTAGTCCTGTTAACACCACCCGGCGAATGGGGGGCAGACGTGGTTGTTGGTTCCGCTCAGCGTTTTGGTGTTCCCATGGGCTACGGTGGCCCCCACGCAGGCTATATGGCAACCCGAGAAACCTTCAAACGGGCCATTCCGGGGCGCTTGATTGGGGTCAGCATTGACGCTCAAGGCAATCAGGCCATGCGCTTAGCTTTGCAAACCCGCGAACAACATATACGCCGTGAAAAAGCGACGTCCAACATTTGCACGGCGCAGGTCTTGCTGGCAAATATCGCCGGGTTCTATGCCACTTATCATGGGCCCAAGGGCCTGAAAACCATTGCTCAGCGGACCCACCGTTTAACCACAATTCTGGCCGCTGGGCTTCAAAAATTGGGTGTTGATGTGGAAACCAAATGCTTCTTCGATACCATCACCTTGAACGTTGGTACAGATGCCAGCACAGTCCATGACCGGGCCCAAAAGGCGGGCATGAATTTGCGCGTTATGGAAAACGGCCAAGTTGGTATTTCGTGTGACGAGACTACATCCCGAAATGACATACAAGGCCTATGGCAGGTTATTTCAGGCAAGGCCGATACCGGCTTAGACGTTGGCGCATTGGACGCTGAAATTGGCGACGTGATCCCGGTAAACTTAAGCCGCACCTCAGACTTTTTGACCCACGACGTATTCAACAGCTACCATTCTGAAACCGGCATGATGCGGTATTTGCGCGCCCTAGAAGATAAAGACCTCGCCTTAAACCGGGCTATGATCCCGCTTGGATCGTGCACAATGAAGCTCAATGCATCGACCGAAATGATACCCGTCACGTGGAAAGAATTTGGCGGAATTCACCCATTCGCTCCTTTGGGTCAGGCTGAAGGAACGCTGGAGTTGATCAAGCAACTTGAAAAAATGTTGGTCGAAATTACCGGTTATCATGCTGTATCCTTGCAACCCAACGCCGGAAGCCAAGGGGAGTTTGCAGGCTTGTTGTGCATTCGGAAATACCATCAATCGCGCGGCGATGATCATCGCGATATTTGCATCATCCCCGCCTCTGCTCACGGCACCAACCCGGCAAGTGCGGCTATGGCGGGTATGAAGGTCGTTGTTGTTGAATGTGATTCCGACGGCAACATCGACATAGATGATTTGAAAACCAAAGCCGAAAAACATGCTGAAAATTTGGCAGCATTAATGATTACATACCCATCAACCCACGGCGTGTTTGAGCTGACCATCCACGAGATTTGCGATGTTATTCACGATAACGGCGGTCAGGTTTATGTGGACGGTGCCAACTTGCAAGCCATGGTTGGGATTTGTAAACCCGGTCAATTTGGCGGTGATGTATCACATTTGAATTTGCACAAAACCTTTTGCATCCCCCATGGCGGCGGCGGCCCAGGCGTTGGCCCCATTGGTGTTGGCGAACACTTGGCACCGTTTTTACCCAACCACCCTTTGGTTCCAGAAGCTGGCCCCACCGATGGCATAGGCCCCATATCAGCTGCCCCTTGGGGATCGGCGAGCATCCTTCCCATATCGTGGAGCTATATCCGCATGATGGGCGGCGCTGGGCTTACCAAAGCATCTCAAGTGGCGATTTTAAACGCCAACTATTTGGCCAAACGCTTAAAAGGTCATTTTGAGGCTTTGTATACGGGCCAAGGCGGATTGGTTGCCCATGAATGCATTTTAGACACCCGCCCGCTCAAAGATGATGCGGGTATAACTGTTGATGATATTGCCAAGCGCTTGATGGATTATGGCTTCCATGCGCCAACCATGTCGTGGCCGGTTGTGGGCACGTTAATGGTCGAGCCAACAGAATCCGAAACCAAAGAAGAGCTGGACCGCTTTGCCGATGCGATGATCGCAATTGCCGGGGAAGCGAAGCGCGTTCAATCGGGCGAATGGCCTGCGGATGATAACCCGCTGATCAACGCGCCCCATACTGCTAGCGTCATCTCAGCCGATGAATGGACGCATCCTTATAGCCGTGAAGTTGCGGCCTATCCCGTAGCCAGTTTGCGCAAAGCCAAATACTGGTCCCCCGTGGGTCGGGTTGACAACGTCTACGGCGACCGCCATCTGATGTGCACATGCCCATCCATAGATGACTACCGCGAAGCGGCTGAACAGGAACCCAATGCCTAACCCACGGACCGTTACCAATATAACCGATGCCCAACACACAAAAGAAGGCGCGGGCGTCTTTATATGGCGCAGCATCGGCAAACAAGACCTACCGGAATTGGACCCGTTTTTGTTATTGGATTCTTTTGGAACTGACAACCCGGATGACTATATTGCTGGCTTCCCCGATCACCCACATCGGGGGTTCGAGACGGTAACTTATATGATCGAAGGCAGCATGCGTCATAAAGACAGCACCGGAGCAGAAGGTTTGCTAGGGCCGGGTTCGATCCAATGGATGACGGCAGGAAAAGGCATTGTCCATTCTGAAATGCCGGAACAAAAAGAAGGTAAAATGCAGGGGTTTCAACTGTGGGTGAACTTGCCCGCAGCCGATAAAATGTGCGAGCCACGTTATCAAAATATCGATCCCAAAGACGTGCCCGTTGTCACAACCGATGACGGCGCCGTCATTCGCGTACTTACCGGCACAGCAAATGGTGTGACTGGCCCGGTCACCGGGATTTCCGTTGATCCGGTTTATATCGACATCGCGATGAAATCTGGCAGTACCCACACCCAACCCATCACCCCCGGCCATACGACTTTTGTGTATGCCTTCGAAGGATCGATTGAAGTTGCGGGAACAACGGTTGGGATCAATCAATTGGCCCTCTTGAGCGATGGCGATGAAGTCACCCTAACCTCCCAAAACACAGGCCGAGCAATCCTAATCTCCGGCGCCCCAATAGGAGAACCCATAGCACGGTACGGCCCTTTTGTTATGAACACGAAAGAAGAAATTAGTCAGGCGATTAATGATTTCCAGAGTGGGAGTTTTTTGTAAACCCTACTCCCCCTTCGGAACCAACGCATTAATTTGGCCTTTGTAATACGTCAAAGGCGAGCTGTCATTTTTGTGGGTTGAGATGTCTAGGACGCGGCCAACGATAATAACGTGGTCGCCGCCCTCAAGCTCGTTCTCTAATTGGCATTCGAGCGCTACTGTGTATTCGGTCAGCCTTGGCGTACCGCGTTCACTTAGTTCCCACTCAACACCATGCGCTTTACCGGAGCCATGTTGGGAGAAAGATATCGCCGTTTCCTCTTGGGTATTAGCTAAAAAATGAACCGTGAAGGCCTTTTCAGCTTCGATATATTGGAGCGCTTGAGAAGATGTATCGACACAAATAAGGATCAAGGGTGGGTCGAGAGATAACGACGAAAAGGCATTGGCCGTTAAGCCACCAACGCCGCCTTGGCCGTCCGATACCGTAACAACGGTGACGCCCGATGCAAAATGCCCCATGGCATTGCGAAATTCAATTTTATCAAACATGGCGCTTATCTAACCCATCGGAGCGGCAGAGGCCATACTCAGATTAAATAATTTTAATTCAGGCCAAGCCCTAGAACATGCCCTCCTCAATATCATCGAAGCCATTCTCGTAATCACCAAACAGGTTTTCAACTTATGAAAAATATTTACACAACCCCCGGCGTTCCATCAACTTTTGCTACGCATCATCGGGTAAATTCGTAAACATAATCAAACTTTCTCGATCAACACATCTACCAAATCGTCAACAATCCGCAACAACGCCAAATCTGACTGAACCCACT
>JAPKAX010000382.1 GCA_028825025.1 Rhodospirillales bacterium
ATTGATATTAAACATAAATTTTATTAAATAAAAATCTATGTCACCACTGCTGTCACCAATTAAAATTCATTCTTATATCATCTATCAAAACGATCCAAAACGTACTAAAAATTCGATTTCATCCGCCGTTGATACTCTCCCAAGCACCTTGTTTCGGTGTGGAAAACGATCAAATTTTTCGATCACATCACGATGTGCAATGGCGTATTTCAAATAATCCTCATCCCCTAATGCTTGGCACAATTCAACAGCCTGGTTTTGATCATCCATATTTTCACTATGTTCGAACGGTAAATAGAAAAAGATTTTCTGAACAATACTTAAATTCGCATCCAAACCGTTAGCAATGGCCTGTTTTGAAATTTTCAAAGCCTTTGCATCTGTGGCAAAGGCTTTGGGGTCTTCCCTAAATATATTACGTGGAAATTGATCCAGAAAGATCATTAAAGCCAATGCACCTTTGGGCGTTTCAGAAAATTTATCGAACTCCCCCTTTGATGCCTTCTCCACATCATCCCAAAATTGTGTTCTGATTTGGTCATCAAAATCAGCGTTCTTCGCAAACCACGCTTTGCGCCGTTTATCAAAACCATCCTCAAACCAAAACGCCAAAACCCGGTCAATCACATCCATTTGTCACTTCCTGCCTTTACCAAATTCTATCAACTGATTAATATAAACACAGATAAGGATGGATCATATGGAAAACAAAAATACAAATACCGCTTCAAGCTGGTTAAAACGGTTTAACAGCTTAGAGCGGACAGAAGATCAACTATTCCACACGGCAAATACGACTCAAAGCTTTTGCGATGCGGTAAGCCGGACAGCAACAGACACAATGTTCGAGCGCGAGCCCAGTCAGTTTTTTTCGCTGCTGCATGAACTCGCACCAGAAAGTTTAAAAAAATGAGTACGGAAATCACAAACTTAAGTCTGCACGACGTTGCCGTTGCCTTAACCAATGGGGACATTTCATCTGTTGAAGTGACTGACGCCTGTTTGGCGCGTATGGAAAAGTTAAACCAAGTACTCGATTGTGCAGCTGAAATTTTAACGGATCAAGCTCGCTCTGATGCCCAGGCCGCAGACGAAAAGCGCAAAAACACAGACAACCCCGCCCCTTTATTGGGTGTGCCCCTTGCTCATAAAGACATGTATTATCGGGCTGGGCGGAAAAGTGGTTGCGGATCAAAAATTCGTGAAAATTTTGTACCTGACCATACATCGACCGCACTCAGCCGGTTAGATGACGCGGGCGCATTGGATATCGCGCGATTAAATATGGTTGAATTTGCATTAGGCATAACCGGCCATAACGATGTTGTACCGACCCCTAAAAACCCATGGAACACTGGACACATCACTGGCGGATCGTCCAGCGGTTCAGCCTCATCTGTTTCTGCACGGATTGTATATGGGGCTTTGGGCTCCGATACCGGAGGTTCGATTCGCGTTCCTGCTGCAGCTTGTGGATTGGTTGGTATGAAACCAACCTATGGCCGCGTTAGCCGCTATGGAGCCATGCCCCTTTCCCACTCGTTGGATACAATCGGGCCTCTAACCCGGACCGTTAAAGACAACGCTCTAATGATGCGTGCCATCGCTGGGCAAGATGAAAATGATACAACATCATCCGCGCTCCCTGTCCCCGATTATATGGACAATATCGACGGCGGCATTAAAGGCCTGAAAGTTGGTATTCCTGAAAATTATTTTTATGACGATACGGATTCAAATGTCGAGCGCTTGGTAAGAGAAAGCTTGAATGTATTGGAAGCCCAAGGTGCTATTTTGATCCCGGTAAAAATGCCGGATACCATTGCAGAAACCAATGCTTTGTGTGGACTAATGACAACAACGGAAGGCGT
>JAPKAX010000126.1 GCA_028825025.1 Rhodospirillales bacterium
CGTCAGGCTCATAACCTGAAGGTCGTTGGTTCAAATCCAACCCCCGCAACCAAAATTAATACCGCTTTCCCAATGGGTTAGCGGTTTTTTTGTGCCCAGAGTATGGTGAAATAGGTCATTCAGCCCATTCCCCAATTATTCCTTTTTGGATCGAATTATTTAACAGCGAATGTGGTGAATGGGCTGTCAGGTTGATTCCCCTTGCGAATGTGAAACTGCTGTGCCGACAAGTCCATTAAAATTGTTGCGACCGTACCAACATCCTGTAAAACATCATCTGGAAGATAGGAGCGATAGATAGGGTACTTATCATCCGATCGATCTGAAAGAATATCAATCATGGTATCCAGCGAATAATCGGTCGTTTCTGAAGCCCGTTCCAATGCCATTTTCATGCGGGATCGAGAATTAAAAAACAAAGGGTCAGAGGCGGCATTAATCTCTTTTCCCAAGTAATGGTTGGTGTGGATAAAGCTACCATTGATCGCTTCCGGTGTCAGCATTTCATCACCGGCAAATTCTTTGTCGAAACATTGGCCTGAGCGGTCTGCTACCAGAATATTACTGGATTTTCCGAACGGAGCTTTGTTAATGACGTCGATGGCTTCTCTTGTTGATTGGCAATCTAAAATAGCGCGGAGCATAATGTGAATGGGAACACCGTCCAGTTTGCAACCTAAAGTCAGAATGTTCAGACAGACACCCAATCCGGCATTATTCATTCCAATTTTTCCAATGATACCGGGTTCCGTCAGCATACAGATTTCATGCCCGTCTGATCGCCGGATATGCATTACAACACACAAGGCTTCCAGGGGTTTCCCCCAGTCCCATGTCTGACCTAAAATTGAAGGCCCTGGAAAACACAGCGATGTGCATTCGTTGACGAAGTTATTCTTATTCTGGGCAAGAATTTCCGTTCTTGCATTGAGCGCTATAATCCATAACGGGTCTTGGCCAGAACCTTCGGCAATGCCCTGGATCTCGCCTATGTAGTCAATATTGAATTCAGTTATGGTGCGTTGAAACGCGGCTGCCAATTCCAACACCTCGGCCTCATGTCGTTTAAAGATATCGCGATAAAAGACGAGCACATCGGCTATTTCATCTCGTAATATCCGGCCATGCATAACGCCCCGTTCATGGGGAGTTCCAGCTATTCCAATGGTCTTGAATGATTGCATAAAGAAATACTTTCGCATTGATCAAGGTTTGTAAAGTCAGCTGCAGGAGAACAGGGAAGCGACGATAAAGCCAGCCTCCCTGACCTAGAGTTCTAAACCTAATTAGGCGGGCAAAACCGTTTCAACGAGACGTGAGAAATAAGACGCACCAATGGGAAGAATTCGATCGTTAAAATCATAATTCGGATTATGAATCATGCAGGAACCTTCTTCCTGATCGGCACCGTTTCCAATAAACAGATAACACCCGGGCACTTTTTCAAGCATGAATGAAAAGTCCTCACCGCCCATAGTCGGTGGCGTATCTGTCGTTACCTTTGCTTCGCCTGCGATTTCAGCCGCAATTTTGGCCGCAATTTCAGTTTCTGCCACGTGATTAATTGTCGCCGGGTAACGGCGCAAATAATCAAATTGGACTTCGGCTCCTAAAGCTTCCGAGACGCCTTCGATAACCCGTTGCATGGAAGTCTCAATCCAATCTCTGATTTCAGGCTTGAAGCAACGTGTCGTTCCTTCCATGAAAACGCTATCAGGAATAACATTGTTCGTATCGCCAGCATGTATTTGGGTGACACTAATAACGGCAGATTCAACTGGGTTTAAATTACGGCTGGTGATGGTTTGTAGGGCCGTGACGATATGCGATGCGACAACAATCGGATCAAGGCCCTGATGCGGCATGGCCCCATGACATCCTTGGCCGCGAACTTTGATCTGAAAGGAGTCGTAGGCGGCCATCAATGGGCCTGGACGCATATGAAAGCTTCCAGTTTCTTTCCCCGGCATATTGTGGACACCGTATACGGAACCGCATGGAAATTTTTCAAACAATCCATCCTCAATCATCACTCTAGCACCACCTTCGCCTTCTTCTGCGGGTTGGAAAATGAAGTTGATAGTGCCTTTAAACTGACGCGTTTCAGCCAAGTATTTGGCTGCACCAAGCAGCATCGATGTGTGTCCATCATGGCCACAAGCGTGCATTTTCCCATCGATCGTGGAGCGATGATCAAAATCGTTAGCTTCATGGATTGGCAGCGCATCCATATCGGCACGCAGACCGATGGATGGGCCGTCGCCATTTTTTAAGACACCGACAACACCGGTCTTGCCAAGCCCACGGTGGACTTCAATGCCAAAGGTCTCGAGCTCGCGCGCGACAATGTCGGATGTTCGGTCTTCCTCAAAGGCGATTTCAGGGTGGGCGTGGATGTCGTGCCGCCATTCCTGCATTTGTCCATGAAAATCTGCAATCCTGTTTATGATAGGCATAATAAAAACTCCAGTTTTAATGATCAAATGAAACGTTTCAAAATTTTACTGTGAATTGCTTTATTGCTTCAGTATTCTTTGGTTGCTTTTATGAGGAATAGCTTCAAAATTTTACGTGAAATAAATATTGTTAGAAACAACTATAGTCACATTTAATTTATTATAAGATAACATACTTAATGTTAAAGATCGAATCGTTTGGGATTATTAGGTTAATTCATTGACTCTAATTTAAATATCGTGATACCAAAAATATCTAAGTTGTTTAATAAGCGTATAATAAAATTAAAAATTGTAAATTCTACTGATACTAAATTCTAAATTATAAAGCCTTAACTCTTATTAATTTGGCTCAAGTAAAGCCAGCATCATTCTAAGAAAGCTTGAATATTATAGGAAGGAATCACTATTATGAGCATTAAATTTCTATCAAAAATTTCGTTTGCATTCGTGACAGTAGCCCTCACAGCCTCTCCCGTTTTTGCTGAAAATGTTATACGATGGGCAAGTCAGGGAGATGCATTAACCTCTGATCCACACGCTGCCAACGAGTCTCCTACACACTCTGCGTCACGAAAAGTTTATGACGTTTTATATTACAATGACAAAGACATGAAGATGACCCCATGGCTTGCAACCGGTCATAAATTGGTAAACGCAAAAACATGGGAATTTTCTCTTCGTAAAGGTGTGAAGTTTCATGACGGATCTAATTTCACTGCTGATGATGTGAAGTTTTCCATCGAACGCGCTCTTTCACCAACTTCTGATTTAAAAGGCGATATTAGCTCTATTCAGGAAGTAAAGGTTATTAATTCACATACTGTTCAGATTATTACAAAAGAACCTAATCCTATTATGCGCAACCAATTGACAAACGTCTTTATGATGTCAAAGGCTTGGTCAGAAAAGCATAAAGTCACTCAACCTCAGGATCGTGCCGGCAAACAAGAAACATATGCTGTTCGGCATGCTATGGGAACTGGGCCGTTCAAACTTGAATTACGGGAACCTGATGTTAAGACAATTCTTGTAAAAAATAATAACTGGTGGGGCCTCAAAACTTATCCACACCAAGTCGATAAAATTATTTACACACCCATCGCTAACCAAGCAACACGAGTTGCGGCCTTGTTATCCGGTGAGCTTGACTTTATCCTTGATCCCCCGTTGCAGGATCTAGATCGGATTAAAAACACAGCTGGGCTGCATCTAGAACAAACTGCTCAGGTTAGAACAATATTTCTTGGCATGAATCAGGGAGTGAAAGAACTTTTAACTTCAAATGTTAAAGGTAAAAATCCCCTGTCTGATCAACGTGTGCGCCAAGCGATGTATCAGGCAATTAATGTTGAGGCTATAAAAAAGAAAGTAATGCGTGGTTATGCAGTCCCTGCTGGCTTAATAACCCCTCCTGCTGTTCATGGTTATACGGAAGCATTAAATAAACGCCGTCCATACGATGTTTCTGCTGCTAAAAAGCTGCTTACTGAAGCCGGATACCCAAGTGGGTTCTCTATCCAACTGGATTGTCCAAACAACCGTTATATAAATGATGAAGGAATTTGTCAGGCGGTTGTTGGTATGCTTGGAAAAATTGGTATTAAAGTTAACTTATCTGCTATTCCTAAAACACTCCATTTCCCAAAAATTAAAAATAGGGAAACTGATTTCTACATGTTGGGATGGGGTGTTTCGAGTCTAGATTCTCATTACGTCTTCAATTATCTAGTAAAAGGCGCAGATAAAGGTTGGAATGGCACAGGTTTTGCCGATGCAGATATAGATGCTACTATACTGGAAATTGGTAAAGAAGTAGACTTCCCAAAACGTGATAAGATGATTGCAAAAGTATGGCAGAAATTACGTGATAACGTCAATTATTTGCCTATTCATCATCAAGTGATTGTTTGGGCGATGAGCGATAAGCTCGATATACCAATTGTTGCCGATGATGGTGTACGCTTTATCTATACCAAATTTAAAAAATAATATACTAATTAAAACTAAGTTGCCCCGGGAAATAGACTTACTCCATAACCGGGGCAACTTAATTTAATGCAAGAATAATTATGATAGCTTATATAATACAAAGAGCATTTCAAGCACTAGCTGTGATGATAGTCGTCTCACTAGTTTCGTTCATGCTCTTTAACTTCGTGGGTGACCCTGTCGATAATATGGTTGGACAGGAAGCAACTTATGAAGAACGCGTTGCAATGCGCGACAACCTCGGACTTAACGATCCCTTTTTAGTTCAGTTTGCCCGCTTTGTCGGCAACGCGGTAAAAGGTGAGTTTGGGATCTCTTACAGAATTCAGCGACCTGTTGCCGATTTGATTGCTGAGAGGATGCCTGCTACATTAGAGCTTGTGATTGCATCCGCGTTTTTATCCGTACTCCTTGGAATACCAATGGGGGTATATACCGGAATTAGACCCAATTCATGGCTGAGCCGATCCATACTTGTTGGCTCATTAGTGGGGGTTACACTACCTACTTTCGTTATTGGTATATTATTAATATATATCTTTTCGGTTGGTTTGGGAGTTCTCCCATCCTTTGGAAGGGGAGAGGCTGTGCAACTTGGTTGGTGGTCAACAGGCTTTCTCACCGTGACCGGCTGGAAAGCGATTATTATGCCATCAGTTACTCTTGCTTTGTTCCAGATGACAATAATCCTACGGTTGGTTCGTTCAGAAATGCTTGAGGTTATGCGTACTGATTATATTAAATTTGCTCGAGCGAGGGGGCTTCCAAACCAAATTATTAATTTTGGTCATGCATTCAAAAACACCTTAGTTCCTGTCATAACTATAGTTGGACTTAATCTTGGATCACTAATAGCATTCTCAATTATTACTGAAACTGTTTTCCAATGGCCGGGAATGGGCTTTCTATTTATTCAGGCTGTGGGCTTTGCGGATATTCCCGTTATGGCTGCTTACTTAGTGATGGTTGCTGTCGTATTTGTATCTATTAATCTATTCGTAGACATTCTATATTTCGTTGTTGACCCAAGATTACGCGCAGATAAAACAGTAGCGGCGGGTAACTAGGAGCATGCAAATTGATTGAAAATCAATCTAGCTTGGCTAAAATTAATGACCTTGCATTTCGAATTGTGGATAGCGATCTATTTTATAGCTTTTCTCGAAACCCTATTGTTGTTGTATCGGCAGTAATAACTTTTGTTTTTATAATAGCCGCTACATTTGCACCTTGGCTGGCACCGCATAATCCCTTCGACCCAGCATCACTGGACTTAATGGAAGCCTCAACTCCTCCAGTTTGGCTTGAAGATGGGATGTCAAAATTCATGCTTGGTACTGATGATCAAGGCCGGGATATTCTTTCAACGATCATGTTTGGCAGTAGGGTTTCGTTGATTGTTGGGTTTTCAGCTGTTTTGTTTTCGGTTTTTGTTGGTGTTGGCTCTGGCCTGTTGGCAGGGTATTTGGGCGGATGGTTGGATACCGTCATCATGCGTTTGGCAGATGTTCAGTTGGCAATCCCTGCGATCTTGATCGCACTTATGATCAATGGTGTAGTAGCAATACTCCTGCCTCCTCAATTACAACACGAGATGGCAATCTATGTATTAATACTGGCTATTGGAGTTTCTGATTGGCCGCGTTATGCCCGGGTAACTCGTGGCTCAGTTCTTGTCGAGCGGAATAAAGAGTATGTTGCCGCAGCACAAGTAATTGGCGTCCATCCTTTATTTATAATGCTTCGCCACGTTCTTCCTAATATTATGGGGCCAGTTCTTGTGATGGCAACGATTGGTCTAGCACTTGCTATCATAACCGAAGCGACTTTGTCCTTTTTGGGTGTTGGAGTCCCACCTACAACACCATCGCTTGGGACTATGATACGTGTTGGAAACAACTATCTGTTTTCTGGTGAATGGTGGATTACATTTTTTCCATGTACTGCATTAGTAACACTTGTACTTGCTGTTAACTTAATGGGTGATTGGTTGCGTGATGCCCTCAATCCCAAACTTCGTTAGGCATAAAATATGAGCTTACTTGAGGTCAAAAACCTTCGAGTTGAATTCCCTACTCGTCGGGGAACTTTACTTGCAATTGATGATATTTCTTTTTCAATTGAGCCTGGTGAGGTCCTTGGCGTAGTAGGTGAATCTGGGGCAGGAAAGTCATTAACAGGAGCGTCAATAATTGGTCTCCTTGAGCCTCCTGGAAGGATTGCTGACGGGAAAATTACTTTGGAAGGTGAGCGTATTGATGATTTACCATACGAAAAAATGCGCCATGTTCGAGGTAAAAAAATTGGTGCTATTTTTCAAGATCCACTGACTAGCCTTAACCCCCTCTACACCGTATCCAAGCAGCTGACTGAAACTATCCTGGTTCATATGGATATGTCTCAAGAGCAAGCTAGAAAAAGAGCTGTTGAACTATTGGATGAAGTGGGAATACCTGCAGCTGAAACACGGATCGATTCATACCCTCATGAGTTCTCAGGTGGGATGCGACAAAGAGTTGTTATCGCTCTGGCACTTTGTGCCAATCCAAAATTAATTGTTGCTGATGAACCGACAACGGCATTAGACGTTTCTATTCAGGCTCAAATTATAGCTATAATTAAGCGCCTATGCAAAGAGCACAAAACAGCTGTTATGCTTATAACTCATGATATGGGTGTTATTGCTGAAACTGCAGATCGAGTTGCAGTTATGTATGCAGGGCGCATTGTCGAAATCGGAGAAGTACGAGATATTATTAAGGATGCCAAACACCCCTACACAAAAGGTCTGATGGGTTCAATTCCTGTAGTCGGCCATGATGTCGAAGTGCTTCAGCAAATTGATGGATCAATGCCTCGGTTAAATGAAGTTCCTAAAGGATGTGCGTTTAATTCTCGGTGTCCTGATGCTATTAATAAATGCTTTGTAGATCGCCCCGATCTGATGCAAACCGACGGTTTAAGCACTGCAGCTTGCTGGTTGTATAGTAAGGAGGCTGTAAATGAATGATGATATCAAACAGGGTTTTGAAGTTAAGCCACTACTAGAGGTCCGAGATCTTACTAAATATTTTGACGTCTCTAAGCCGTGGCTTACTCGAATATTAGAAAAACAGCCAAAGCAAATTTTAAAAGCGGTCGATGGATTGTCATTTGAAATTGGAAAGGGCGAGACATTTTCTCTTGTTGGGGAAAGTGGGTGCGGTAAGTCGACTATAGCCAAACTTGTTGTTGGTCTTCAAAGACCATCAAATGGTGAGATACTCTTTGATGGTCAGGACTTAAACAAGGCAATTACCAGTAAAGATTCCAATCGTATACGCCGTCGCTGGCAGATGATTTTCCAAGATCCATTCGCCAGCTTAAACCCACGTTGGCGAGTAAATGATATTATTTCTGAGCCCATTCGTGTTTTTAAATTAGCCAAATCTAAATCTGAGATCAATGATCGGGTTGATAAGTTACTGACCCAAGTTGGTTTATCGCCTGCCGATGGGAACAAGTTTCCTCACGAATTTTCTGGTGGCCAGCGCCAAAGAATTTCGATTGCGAGGGCATTATCAAGCGAACCTGAATTCCTTGTGTGCGATGAACCTACATCTGCTCTCGACGTTTCAGTTCAGGCACAAATACTTAATTTAATGAAAGATTTGCAACGTCGTTTAGGTCTCACTTATCTTTTTATCAGTCACAACCTCGCAGTCGTGTACCATGTCTCTGATAGGATAGGTGTCATGTATTTGGGGCGCCTTTGCGAAGTTGCGACGGCAAGTGACCTTTTCAAAAATCCACAACATCCTTACACGCAACTTCTACTTAACACTATCCCCGATATGGAGATGACAGGCATTAAACGTGATCCAGTGCACGGTGAGGTGCCAAATCCAATTGACCCTCCTAGTGGATGTGCCTTCCATCCTCGTTGCCCACTTGCCAATGATAGATGCAGAAAAGAAACTCCACAGTTACAGAAAAATGCAGGATCCTTAATCGCTTGCCATGCTGTCGAGGAAAAACGTAACGTTTAGTTCAAGACTTGAATTGAGGTCATAGATGGGCTCCCTAAAGCAAATTGAAAAATTCCACGATGAATTAACTTTGTGGCGACGTGATATACACGCCCATCCTGAGCTGGGGTTTGAAGAGAACCGAACAGCTGATCTGGTTGCTGAAAAGCTCAGCTCTTTCGGCATTGATGTCTATCGTGGTCTTGGTAAAACAGGTGTTGTTGGAACCTTGCGTGTCGGCAACAATCAAACGGCTATTGGTTTACGCGCTGATATGGATGCGTTGCCGATAACGGAAATAAACAGCTTTGATCACAAGTCTGTTTTTGATGGAAAAATGCATGCCTGTGGGCATGATGGCCATACAACAATGTTGCTCGGCGCGGCGCGGTATTTGGCTGAGACCAAAAATTTTGAAGGATGCGTGCATTTTATTTTCCAACCCGCTGAAGAAGGGTTGGGTGGTGGAGCGGCCATGGTTCAAGATGGTTTGTTTGAACAGTTTCCCATGGATGCTATTTTCGGGATGCACAATCGGCCCAGCGCTCCGTTTGGACAGTTCATCATTCGCTCTGGCCCGATGATGGCCGGCGGAGCTTTCTTTGACATCACCATTGATGGCAAAGGAGCGCATGGCGGGCGACCTGAAAATAGTATCGACCCGGTTCTGGTCGCCTCGCACATTACAACGGCCTTACAATCAATTGTATCTCGTAATCTTAAAGCAACG
>JAPKAX010000127.1 GCA_028825025.1 Rhodospirillales bacterium
CTGATTTGGGCGCCGAGAAATTCTTTGATATCAAATGCCGTAAAGCAGGCCTAACACCTGCGGCTACGGTTATTGTAGCAACCGTTCGTGCGCTTAAAATGCATGGTGGCGTCGCGAAAGACGCCCTTGGTAAAGAAAACGTCAAGGCCGTTAAAGACGGTTGTTCGAACTTGGCACGCCACATTAAAAACGTTAAATCGTTTGGTGTGCCCGTTGTTGTCGCCATCAATCAGTTTTCCGCAGATACTTCAAAAGAATTGAAGATGGTTCGCGATACAGCTAAAAAATTGGGTGCTGAAGCGATTGTTGCATCTCATTGGGCTGATGGTTCCGAAGGAACGATTGAACTTGCTAAGCACGTTGTAAAACTGTGTGCAAAGAAATCAAAATTCAAAACATTGTACCCAGACAGCATGCCATTGGTTGGCAAGATTGAAACCATTGCAAAGAAATTGTATGGCGCTAAAGAAGTGACCATCGAAGGCAAAGCAATGACGATGCTTAAAGATTTTGAGAAGAATGGATTTGGTAAATTCCCTGTGTGTATGGCGAAAACCCAATACAGCTTTTCGACAGATCCAAATGCTAAAGGCGCACCCAGCGGGCATACAATAAATGTCCGTGAAGTTCGATTGTCTGCTGGAGCTGAGTTTATCGTGGTTGTTACCGGTGAAATTATGACCATGCCTGGCTTGCCGCGTGTCCCTGCTGCTAACTCGATCACTCTAAATAAAGACGGACAAGTTGAAGGCTTGTTCTAAAATAAATCCAAATTATACGGCAGGGTTTCCCCTGCCGTATATGAATAGAAAAAGGGCCGCACCTTTATGGGGTGCGGCCCTTCTATGTCTAACGGGTTTTAGCTCGATTTAATAACCAATCGCACTACCGTCTTTACGCGGGTCAGAGCCACCAGCAAGCGTTCCGTTGTCCCAATCAATCATAATTGCTTGTGAACCGCCAATTGGTTTTGCCGGAGAGACGACGTTGTGGCCTAAAGCTTGGATGGCGGCTTTTGTTTCGTCACTAAATCCACTTTCCATTTCAACATCGTTGGTTCCGGGGACAGGGAACAAACGCGGGCGGTCTTGCGCTTCTTGGATGTTATCGCCGTATTCAAGTAAACGGCTTAAGAAGTGCATATGACCATGCGATTGGTAATGCCCGCCCATAACACCAAACGGCATAACGGCGCGACCATCTTTATAGGCCATGCCCGGAATGATCGTGTGAAGGGGGCGTTTGTTTGGTGCAATGCAATTGGGGTGGTTTGGATCAAGCACAAATCCTTGCCCGCGGTTGGTTAGCATAACCCCAGATTTAGGTGCTAATTGAGCACTACCAAAATTGCTGAATAGGGTGTTGATAAAGCTACAGCAATTGCGATCTTTATCAACAACACTAATATAAACTGTATCTTCGTGCTTTGGTAATGTGACCGCAGGTAAATCGACGAGTGCCTGCTCAGGATTGATTTTAGAGCGTAAATTATCGGCATGTGCCTGAGATAACATTTCTTCAACAGGTACAAAGGATTGCGTTGGGTCCGCAAGGGCCGCATCTCTGTCGTAATACGCAAGGCGACTGGCTTCAATTTCTAAATGAAGGCGTGCCACAGAATCAGCTTTATGTTGGGATGAATCGAAACCAGACATAATATTCATCATTAATAAGGCAATGACGCCCTGACCATTCGGTGGGCATTCATAAATGTCATGACCACGGAAATGGGTTTTGATTGGAGTTACATAATCGCCCTTGGCGTTGGCGAAATCTTCCATGGTGTGCAAGCCACCTAGACTTTGTAAATAGCTTACCATGTCTTCAGCAACTTCACCCGTATAGAACGCATCACGACCATGTTTCGCGATCTTTTCCATGGTTGCAGCTAATTCTGGTTGATGATGGACATCGCCTGGGTTCATCGCTTTGCCATTTGGCAAAAACCGTTTGCGGGCGTTGGCATCGTTGTTCAGTAAATCAAATTGTGAGTGCCAATCAATACTGACGCGTTCTGTAATTGCATACCCATTTTTTGCAAAATCAATGGCAGGGGCTAGTAATTCAGCAAGTTCCATTGTGCCGTGGTCTCTGCTGAGTTGATGCCAGGCATCAATGACACCTGGTATAATTACAGAGTGAGGAGATTGACGCTCAATGCTTGTGATCCCTTGGGCATGATACCATTCCGCTGTTGCAGCAGCAGGGGCGCGGCCTGAGCCATTGAAGGCAAAAGGTGTTTTTGCTCCGTTTGGGGAATAAAGACAGAAATTATCGCCCCCGATTCCGGTTGATTCTGGTTCAACAACACATTGCACAGCACATGCGGCAATTGCGGCATCCATCGCGTTCCCACTTTTTTTAAGAATTTCAACCGCTGTCATAGATGACATTACGTGAGATGTAGATGCCATTCCATTACGCGAACGAACAACGGAGCGGCCGGGGAGGTCAAGATTTCGCACTATAATTTCCTTCACGAGAAAGCAATTTCATAAAAACTAAAATTCACTGTGGATTCAAAATTTATTTGGGATATGGTATACCATGAGATCAAAACATGGCAAGGTATCGAAAGACCTGTCATAATAGTTTTGAGAAAAGTGCTGTTTTTTGCGACTGAAATGCACTAATGGGCTTTCAGCGCTACAATAGGGAGAAGTATTATGAAAAAGAAGATTTTGAATTGTTTGTTTGCGGGTGTTGCAGCCGTTGGTTTATCCACAGCAGCTACGTCAGCTCAAGCTGTCGATTTGCCATGTAAAACGGCTAAATTGATTGTGCCTTGGGGCGCAGGTGGCGGAACACACATTTTGTTCACTTTGATTGAAAAAACCATTTCGACTTTGGATGTTAAAACAAAGTTGAAAGTTGTGACAATTGGTGGTCAGGGCGGAAACAAGGGCGCTAAAGAAGCTCATAATTCTAAGCCAGATGGTTGCACCTTGTTTGCTATTCACCAAAGTGCATTCACAAGTTACCTAAACGGTCGTATCGATTACCACTACAATGGTTTTGAGCCGATCGCTATGGTTACTTCAACACCTGATATTGTTGGTGCGTCAACTGCGATGCCTTGGAACAATTTTGCCGACATGAAAAAAGCAGTTTTGGCAGATCCAGGAAAATACACCGTTGGTGCTACGTTCGGATCAACAAGCCAATTCTATTGGCAGGTACTAGAATCCAAAACAGGCATGAAGTTCAAGTACGTTCCATATGACGGAACTGCACAACGGACTAAAGCTTTGTTGTCGGGTACAATTAACCTAGGTGGCATTAACGTTGCTGCTAACCGTAAGCACATTGAAGGTAAATCTGTTAAGGCATTCGCTATTGCAGCTGCAAAGCGCTCTTCATTCTTTCCAGATTTGCCAACGCTTACAGAGCTAGGCATCGACATGGTTTATGCGCTTGATCGTGGCATTGTTGCTCCATTGGGCACATCATCAGATGTAATCAACTACTGGGCTGACGTTCTTAAGCAAGCAACTCAAGATGCTGGCTTACAAAAAGCAATTGCAGCTAAGGGTACGGACCTTGTTTTCGTAGGGCCAAAGCCATACGCAGCCTGGGCTAAGAAAACCTATGCTGAGCACGAGAAGATTGCTATCGCTACGGGAGCATGGAAAAAGAAATAATTTCTTGCGTTTTTAAATAAGTGATCATAGTCCGGGTGAGCAATCATCCGGACTATGTCATTCTATAATTCCTTGAAGATGAGGTTTTCTTATGAGACGTCTAAATCAAGACGCCGTAATCGCAATTTTTTTACTTTTAGCGAGCGGCATTCTTTTCTGGTCAACGTTTAGTATTCGAACACCTGACTACGGCGTCCTAACTCCTGCAGCATGGCCGCGGGTTATTATTTTTGCGTTGGCTTTATTAAGCTTTTTATATCTGATCCAATCTTTGAAAAAAGGTGTGGATGAGAATGCGGTTGCTGATCGCGAGCCCGGACTTAAAAGCTGGCTCGTCTATTGGCAAAACCCAATTTATTGTTTTGCACTTTTTTTAACTTACCTTCTGACCCTCCCCGTTTTAGGCAGCTTAATCGGCGGTGTTTTATTTGTTTTCATTTTGATGAGCATTTTGGGCGGGGTCTCTAAAGAAAAGATTGTGACACACGCAGCCCTTTCCTTGGCGACGGTTGGTGGAATGTGGTGTATTTTCACCTATGGCCTTGAAGTCATTTTGCCACAGGGCATGATTTTTTCTGCGTTTTGATTTGACGGGATTTGAAATTTGGTTATTGAGAACGTATTAGCAGCATTAAACGAGCTGGCGACAGTTCAAACGTTCATTTTAATGGTTATTGGCGTCGCAGGCGGGTTGATCGCGGGTGCGATTCCGGGCTTCACGATAGCCATGGCGGTTGTCCTTACATTACCCTTCACGTTTGGCATGCCCGCTGTTCAAGGGATTGCGACCATGGTCAGTGTCCTTGTTGGTGGTTTGTCAGGCGGGCTTATGGCCGGTATTTTGACGGGTATCCCCGGAACGCCGTCATCTGTCGCGACCACATTTGATGGGCACCCAATGGCCAAGCAAGGTAAAGCCGGTTTAGCTTTGGGCATTGGCGTTTGGTCATCGTTCTTTGGCGGCATTATTAGTGCAATTCTACTTATGACTTTGGCCCCACAACTGGCGAACATCGGTCTTGAGTTCCAGCCGTGGGATTATTTCATGCTGGTGATGTTTGCTTTAACAATTACGGCATCATTGGCCGGCAAAAATCTAATCAAAGGATTGATCGCTGGTGTGGTTGGCTTGTTGGTTCGCACCGTAGGTGAAGATGAAGCCGTGGGCATGGCCCGTCTAAACTTCGGTAACGATGCTTTGTTGCAAGGTTTCGATTTTATTGCGGTTCTTATTGGTCTGTTTGCATTTTCACGTTTGCTTCATGATGTTCGCGACCCTGAGTCTGCTCGAAAAAGGCTTTCCGCTGGCACTGGCGATGGAAATATCAGTGTTACTATCGAGCACTTGGCGGCAATCAAAATTATCTTCAAGCATTGGACGCTTCTTATTCGCTCATCTTTGATTGGCGTGTTTACAGGCGTTCTTCCGGGTGCTGGTGGTTCGATTGCTAATATTTTGGCGTATGACCAAGCTAAAAAAACATCCAAAACACCAAGCAAGTTTGGTACCGGAACTCCAGAAGGAATTATTGCCCCTGAAAGCTCAAACAATGCGGTTGAAGGCGGCGCATTAATGACGCTTATGGCACTTGGTATTCCGGGCGATGTGACCGCAGCCGTTATGTTAGGAGCGTTACTTGTTCATGATATTGTACCGAGCCCAACCTTCATAACCGAAGAGCCTGTTCTGGCCTATTCAATATTCTTATCGTTCTTCGGTGCGACGTTCATGATGTTGGGGCTGCAATCGGGCATGCTTCGTATTTTTGTTTTGGTTACCCGTGTTCGTATGTACATGTTGGCCGCAATTATTTTGGGGCTGTGTGGAATTGGTGTTTATGCCATTCACAATGTTGAATTCGATTTATGGACATTGTTGTGGTTTGGTATTCTTGGTGTTCTGATGCGCCAATTTGGCTTTCCTTTAGCGCCCATGATTTTGGGTGTTGTGCTGGGTAATATCGCAGAGCTGAACTTAGCCCGTGCCATGGCGATTACGACAGATCTAACGCTTTTTGTTACCCGCCCATGGGCATTGTTCTTCCTGATTATTGCGATCTTTTCATCAGCTTTTCCAGTATATCAAGTATATCGGGGGGCTAAAAAGTGGACACTGTTCTATCTACCAGTGGCATGTTTCGCAGTCTCTGGACCGTTGTTTATGATGGGCGGAGTTCCACGAACAACACTGGCTGCTGTTGTCGTTTTATTCGGCGCTTATACCCTTTGGCGCAGGCAACAAGCCGGCTGGGTTTTCGAACGTGATGAAGAAGAAATTGAAAAACCACAAATAACTGAAGGAAAATAAATTAATGGAATGGTGGCAAGGAATTTTCAAAGCAATAAAGGACGCGAACGTTCGGCAAGTTGCTTACGTACCAGACGCAGGGCACGCAAAATTAATACAAGCGTGTGTAGATGATGATGAAATAACAACAATTTCGCTTACGACTGAAGAAGAAGGCATCGCGGTTCTTGCCGGTGCTTGGTTGGGCGGCGATCGGGGCGTTTTGCTAATGCAATCGTCTGGTGTTGGTAATTGCGTTAATATGTTTTCGTTAGCGAACACTTGCCAATTCCCAATGGCTCTGTTTGTAACGATGCGGGGGCAGTGGAAAGAGTTTAATCCTTGGCAGTTGCCTATGGGATCAACAACGGAACCAACGCTCGAACTTGCGGGGTTCTCTGTTAATACGGCTGAAGACCCAAACGATGTTTCAGATTTTGCAGCAGCCACATTACACCACGCTTTTGTTGGCGGTGAAATGTCTGCGTTGTTGCTTCATCAGAAGCTTACTCCTGTTAAAACGTTTGGAAAGTAGGATACATCATGACTTTAGACGCACAAAACTTTGCACTTCGACGCCGTGATATTGTTCCAGAACTGCTCAAAGATCGTGGCGATATGCTTGTCGTTGCAGGCCTAGGGTCAACAGCGTGGGATATTACAGCAGCTGGTGATCATGACTTATCATTTCCTTTATGGGGAGCTATGGGTGGCTCGGTTAGTATCGGAATTGGTTTGGCAATTGCACAACCCAAACGCCGCGTTTTGGTTATTACAGGTGATGGTGAAATGCTAATGGGAATGGGCAGTTTAGCAACGGCGGCACGCCTGAATTTACATAATTTGTCTGTATGTGTTTTAGATAATGAACATTATGTTGAAACAGGCATGCAAACCACGCACACGTCAACGGGCACGAACTTATCTGCAATTGCATCTGGCTGTGGGTTTGAAAACTCAGTTGCAGTTTCTTCTCAAAATGAATTAGCGGACGTTCTTCCTCGCTTACGGGAAGGGCCGGGTATGCAGTTTGCATCCATTAAGGTCCGCGCAGAAAAACTCGGGTTTTCATTGCCACCCAAAGATGGTGTGTATCTAAAAACACGATTCCGCAAAGCGATTCTTGGTGATGCAGCTGTGTCATCTACCTGAAACAAATTAGCTAACCTATAAATCTGGGCGGCGTGTTGGCTGTTATATATGAAAGACATTTGCCGCCCTTTTTTGTCTTTTCATTGTGCCAAAAAAACTCAATGATTTAGTCATCTATAGTCTTAAAAACAGTATTTCTGCGGAGAATTAACCCATGTCAAATCTTGAAAAATTACAAATGTATATTGATGCTGAGTGGCAAGCTCCGGCGTCTAGAGAATACATTGAAACGTCAAACCCCTTTACCGGCAAGCCTTGGGGCTTAGTGCCGCGCGGAAATGCTTTGGATGTGGACAGGGCCGTTGGCGCGGCGCATAAAGCGTTTACGTCTGGCGAATGGCCTAAGCTAACAGCAACGGCGCGGGGCCATTTGCTCCGTCGCTTAGGCGATTTGGTAGCTGAAAATGCAGATCACTTAGGTGAAATTGAAGTCAAAGATAACGGTAAATTGATTGCTGAAATGGCTGTGCAAACCAAGTATGCAGCGCAATGGTATTATTACTTTGGTGGTTTGGCCGACAAGATCGAAGGTGGTGTTTTGCCCATCGATAAGGCCGATCATTTCGCGTATACAACGCACGAGCCACTGGGTGTCATCGCCATGATCATCCCATGGAATTCTCCTCTATTACTTTTGACATGGAAATTAGCTGCCGCTTTGGCGGCTGGAAATACAGTTGTTGTAAAGCCTTCGGAATACACATCCGCATCGACTTTGGAATTTGCAAAACTGGTCGAGCAAGCTGGATTTCCAAAAGGCGTGTTTAACGTTGTCACTGGTTATGGCCAAGAAGCAGGCGAGCCATTGGTGACCCATAAAGATGTCGCCAAAGTTGCCTTCACGGGTGGATCAGAATCCGGCACGCGGGTGTACGAAAAAGCTGCATCTGGATTAAAAAAAGTAAGCCTAGAACTTGGTGGAAAATCCCCAAACATCGTCTTCGCAGATTGCAATATGGAAAATGCTGTCATGGGGGCCGTATCGGGTATCTTTGCGGCGACCGGGCAAACCTGTATTGCAGGGTCTCGCTTGTTGGTTCAAGAATCTATTCACGATGAATTTGCTGAAAAATTAGTCGCGTTCGCAAAGACCGCTAAAATGGGTGATCCCATGTCCATGGATACGCAAGTTGGGCCGGTCACAACGCCGCCACAGTTCGAGAAAATATTGAGCTATATGGATGTAGCAAAAGCCGATGGGGCTGAATGTGTTTTGGGTGGTAAACGCGCCGAACGCCCTGAATGCGGCGATGGCTGGTTTGTTGAACCAACCGTCTATACAGGCGTTAAAAACTCCATGCGGATTGCGCAAGAAGAAGTGTTTGGCCCGATTCTTTCAATTATCCCCTTTAAGGATGATGAAGAAGCTATCGAAATTGCCAACGATGTAATCTACGGCTTGGCGGCGGGGTTATGGACATCTGATATTGGCAGGTGCATTGAAATACCAAAACGCATTAAGGCGGGCACCGTATGGGTTAATACATATCGCGCCGTAAGTTATATGGCTCCGTTTGGTGGATACAAAACATCTGGCCTTGGGCGTGAAAGTGGGAAGGATTCGATTTATGAATATATGCAAACAAAAACGGTTTGGATTTCAACCTCAAAAGAAACGGCAAACCCGTTCATCTTGAAATAGAAAATGATCGAAATAACGGCCTCTATTTCACTTAATGATGATGAAATAGAGGAACAATTCACCCGATCGCCGGGGTCAGGCGGGCAAAAGGTCAATAAGACCGAAAGCGCAGTTCAGTTGCGCTTTTATGCCCGCAGGTCCAAAGCACTTTCCAACGCCATTTTTTTGCGCCTAAAAGCGCTGGCTGGCCGCCGGATGACGCTTGAAGGTGAAATTCTGATCACCGCTAACACTTACCGAACTCAGGAACAAAACCGCAAAGATGCACTCGCAAGATTAGTTGCCATTATTCAAGAAGCAGCCACCCCCCCCAAATACCGCCGCCCCACAAAACCAAGCAAAAACGCGAAAGCCAAACGGGTTGATACAAAAAAGCAACGAGGTGATGTGAAAAAAGGACGGGGACGGATTTCAAGATCAGACGATTAAAGGCCCATATCTAATTTATAAGTATTCGAATT
>JAPKAX010000128.1 GCA_028825025.1 Rhodospirillales bacterium
TAGATTTGGTCGGGTGGTTGTTGAATTTGAAGGGCCAAGTGGAACTAAAACAAAATGCTTTAACGCAGATTTTGCAAGCCAAACTCAAAAGAGGTGCTAGCCCGGTTGGTTTCACTTTATTAGGGCCATTAGATACGCCGAACGTAAAAATTGATACAGGTGCCCTGTTGGGTAGTAGTGTACCAATACTGGGTGCAGATGAATTGTTGAATAAAGCGCCTAAGAAAGTCCAAAGACTTCTAAAAGGCCTGTTAGGTGGTGGAAATACACCGCCGCCTACGTCTGGTCCCGCACCAACCGGGAATAGCCAGCCGCCACCGCGCACGACACAACAACAAGAGCCTAAGAAGTTAAATGCCAGAGATCTGTTGAAGGGCCTATTTAACTAGGGCCGTCGGTCGCTTTCGGTTTTGTTATTTGATCAAGCACGTGAATACGAATAGCACTTGAAAGATTGCCCGTGCGATTGGCATCTAACTCTGTGATCAACCCGTTAATAGAGACATTTTGTTCTTTTGCTATTCGAACAAGGTGATCCCAAAATGCATCTTCTATCGACACGCTGGTTTGGTGCCCGGCTAATCGCACAGAGCGCTTTTTGATATGTGTCGGATCGTTTTCCATGAGTATAAATTTTATTGTTATGTTGGAATTACGATTTCGACGGTCAAGTTGTGGGGGCCTTTTATAAATATCTGCCGAGCAATTCCACCAGGTAATGTACTTTCTCGATGCTCCCAGTCACTCGCCTTCACACGTCCAATAACATCATCATAGTTATCAGATTGAAAAGCCATATGATCATAAGCGCCTGTATCGTCGCCTATTTCTAAGGGCGGTTGATCTTTCTTCTGACCAATCAAATGAACGATCGCTTGCTTTGGATCGCTACCGTATAACCAGTATCCGTTGAAACTGAAATCAGGGCGGGGACCGGTCTTTAAGCCCAACAGATCAGAGAAAAAATCTTTCACTCGGTCTAACTCAAGAGTTCGAATGCTATAGTGATCGAGCTTCATCATTATAAGTCTCCTACAAATGTCGCAATGGCATCCATTGCGCTGTCCCAATTTTGTTGCTCCGTCACCCCAGATTTTTTACGCGGTTTAAAACCGTGGTCGCCATCTGTTAACCAATGATAGCGAATGGATTTGGATAACGAATATGATTTAACATCTTCTAGAGTTCCCAATGTATCGCGCTCACCCTGACAAATCAAAGTTGGTGTTTTTAGTGAAATCAAATGTTCCGTTCTTAATTTCCCTGGTTTGCCCGTTGGGTGAAAAGGGTAGCCTAGGCAAACCACACCTTTGACCGGTATGTTTTTTAATTCATACTCCGCTGCAGACATGCTTGCCATACGCCCTCCCATGGATTTTCCACCAATAATCAAATCGCTTTGTCCAAAATGATCGACAACTGCTGACCATGTTTCGAGCAGTATTGGTGCGCGGTTAGGTGGTTTCTTAATACCTGTATGGCGCCGCTCGTGCATGTATGGAAATTCAAACCGTGCAACTTGAAAACCACGATCAGCTAAGCCTTCTGCAAAAGCTTGCATATATAAGCTGTCCATAGGCGCACCCGCACCGTGGGCTAATACAACGGTTGTTGTTGCAGAATTTGGCCCGTTGAGAAGAAAGTCTGGTAAGCTCATTAAGTCGCGTCTAGTGCTGCTGTTAATTCAGGCTCGTACGCGAATAAGGCAGGTTGTCCGCCTGTATGTAAAAATAAAATATTTGCATTCTTGGCGTAAATATTTTCACGCACTCGATTAATCATTCCTGCCATTACTTTTCCTGTGTACACAGGATCTAGAAGTAGGCCTTCTGTGCTGGCTGCTAATTTAAGAGCTTCAATAGTTAGGGGGTTTAATTGACCGTAGCCGGGTGCCAAAGGAACGTCATTTAAAATGATGTCGTCTGCTGTAACATATTCAGATGTGCCTAAGAGCTTACTTAACTCAGTGCAGCGGGCTAATACCCGTGGGGCTTGCTGTTCTCTGTTTCGGCGGACACAAATACCAGCAACGGGTAGTCGGCTTCCCAAAGCCCGAAGACCATAAAGCATACCTGCATGGGTTGACGTGCTGCCAGATGCCAAAACAATTTCATCAATTTGTTGCCCAGATTGTTTCAATTGTTCCAAAATTTCTTGAGCTGCAACAATATAACCCATTGCGCCGAGTGGGGCATGACCCGGCGAGAGAGGAATGATATAAGGTGTTTTCCCCTGCTTTTTTAGGCCACCTGCAATTTCGTTGATATTGCGATCCGCGCCCGCTTCGTCTTCACCATCGGGGTAGCTATAAATGGTTGCCCCAAACAGCTTATCTAATAAAACATTACCTGATGCCCGGTGGGTTTGATCAACGTTGGGGACGCGCTCTTCCAATTGAACGTGGCAATCCATTCCCAGTTTTGCCGCTGCCGCTGCGGCTGATCTAATGAAGTTGGATTGTATCGCCCCGGTGATAAGGATTACATCGGCCTTTTGCGCGATGGCTTCACCAAAATAAAACTCGATTTGCCGAGCTTTATTTCCCCCCATAGCTAACCCAGTTAAGTCGTCGCGCTTCACAAATAAATTTGGCCCATCTAAAAACTTCGACAAATTAGGCATCGCTTCCATAGGGGTTGGAACCATTGCTAGTTCCGCACGCGGGAACTTGTCGAATTTGCCTAGGCCATTTGTCAAAATGTTTTCCTATTTCATGAATTCGGCAAAGAAGTCATTACCTTTGTCATCGACAATGATGAACGCTGGGAAGTTTTCAACTTCGATTTTCCAGATTGCTTCCATGCCTAATTCTGGATATTCGATGGTTTCAACTTTTTTAATGCAATTTAAGGCAAGCCCAGCCGCTGAGCCGCCGATGGACCCCAAATAGAACCCACCATTGTTTTTACAGGCATTGGTAACCGCTTTCGATCGGTTACCTTTCGCCAACATAATCATGGAACCGCCATGCTGTTGGAACAATTCGACGTATGAATCCATACGTCCCGCAGTCGTTGGGCCAAACGCTCCGGATGCATGACCTTTTGGCGTTTTTGCCGGACCCGCATAATACACAGGATGATCTTTAAAGTATTGAGGCAAGCCTTCACCCGCATCGATACGATCTTTTAGTTTTGCATGTGCAATATCGCGGGCAACGATTAAAGAGCCCGTCAAAGACACGCGGGTTTTAACCGGGTGCTTGCTCAATGCAGCCAATTGATCTGCCATCGGTTGGTTTAAATTAATCTGAACAACGTCTTCTTCTAAGTGCTCGGTGGTCACTTCGGGAAGATACTTTGCGGGGTTGGTTTCGAGTTGTTCTAAAAATACGCCATCTTTGTTGATCTTGCCTTTAACCTGACGGTCGGCTGAACACGATACACCAATGCCAACCGGGCAAGATGCGCCATGGCGGGGCAGGCGGATGACGCGCACATCGTGGCAGAAGTATTTGCCACCAAATTGCGCGCCAATGCCTAAATCCTGAGACATCTTTAATATGCGCTGTTCCCATTCCAAATCTCGGTACGCCTGACCATGTTCATTGCCAGACGTTTGCAATTCATCTAAATAATGGCAACTGGCAAGCTTCACAGTTTTTAAATTGTACTCAGCTGAGGTGCCGCCAATGACAAAGGATAAATGATAGGGCGGGCATGCTGCAGTTCCCAAGGTGCGTAGTTTCTCATCGACAAAAGCCTGCATTCGTTCTTCGTTCAAAAGGGCTTTGGTTTCTTGGAATAAAAAAGTTTTATTGGCTGATCCGCCGCCTTTAGCAATGAACAAAAATTTGTAGGCATCGCCTTCATCGGCATAAAGCTCTATTTGAGCTGGCAAGTTGTTGCCGGTATTTTTTTCTGTAAACAAATCAAGCGGTGCAACTTGTGAATACCGCAAATTGGTTTCAAGATAAGTCTTTTCAACGCCTTCTGAAACTGCGGCTTCATCGCTGCCACCGGTCCAAACGTTTTGACCTTTTTTACCCATGACGATCGCTGTGCCTGTATCTTGGCACATCGGTAAAACGCCGCCGGATGCAATGTTTGCATTTTTTAAAAGATCAAGGGCCACAAAGCGGTCATTATCAGATGCTTCGGGATCGTCCAAAATTTTTGTGAGTTGCGTTAAATGCTCAGGCCTTAATAAATGCGAGACATCTTTAAACGCTTCGAAAGTCAGTTCTGTGATTGCACGTGGATCAATTTTAAGGATTTTTTGTCCTTCAAATTCTGCCTCAGATACATAATCACTCGTTAGTTTCCGGTAAGGTGTTGGGTCTTCACCCATTGGAAACATAGTGTGATGCACAAAACTGCTCATTTGATTTATCCTTCTGGGTCTGTGTGTAGGTTTTTCAAGGGCAGACGATGCTTGCCTTGAGGCGGCATTTATTTTTTACGAAATGCGTCGAGGGCAATGACTTCGCCTGTCGTTTGCTCCCCATCTTTTTTTGTATCTTTTGTCGGTTGATCCGCGTCTAAATCTTGCGCTTCATCGGGATCTAAATCGTCGGCGTCATATTCCAAATTTTCATCACCCAGATCGGCCATTTTAAGCTGAAGACCAAAATTAACAGACGGGTCTGCAAA
This sequence comes from Rhodospirillales bacterium, assembly GCA_028825025.1. Lineage (GTDB taxonomy): Bacteria > Pseudomonadota > Alphaproteobacteria > Rhodospirillales > Casp-alpha2 > JABMNT01. Next base: position 4,593 of record JAPKAX010000128.1, read on the forward strand.
AGAGACAATTGATGATAAGGGGATAATCATTGTTTCTGGTTTGCCATTGAACCGCAACGTTGCATAGATGGCATCGTCGTCAACATCCAATGAGTCGTATTGATATTGTAATACAATGGTCATTTCTTCTGGATGATCAGCACGCAGATAATCGGGCATTACGACTTTGTCGTCGGTTGTGCGGAAGGTAATATAAAAGTGATGCTCTCCGGGAAGGCCATTTTCTGAGACATAGCCCATGGTGCGTTTAATGACGGTGCGTAAAGCATCCTCAATCCAAACGTCGTAGCGAAGTGGGTCTGTATCATCTTCCATTTAATACTTTTACTCCTATTGAGCCGTGGACTCCAGCAACGATCCTATAAAATTATTGAAATTGTGAATATTTTTATGAAAGTGGGGGTTTCTGTTGCCAGGTACCCCCGAACCCCGCCTTAACGGTGCAAACCGCAAGGGCTTCGAAGTGGTTCATCTGACTGCATTACGCAGCGAGACGAGCCTCAGCATAGTTGTCATTTGCAACTACTAAGTTTGGTCCGGTAACGGCGGAACCACACCGAGCGAAAACTTAACCTTTACTACGCACGTCGATCCTATTTCGCCCCCAAAGCGCCCGACCATCCTAAAAACAAAGAATGGAAGGGAAATTGGTGGAGGCGCCGGGTACCGCCCCCGGGTCCGTAACGCTTATTCCGATAAGCGTTTATCGCCATAGCAGGGTAAACCCTACAGATATATTATGGATGGTAAGGACGGAAATCACAATGTCAGAATACTAAAATAAGCGTTCGCTTTGCGTTTGCTCTGCCGCCGTAGCAGGTTAGAATAGTACGATTCTTTTTAGGTGGAAAGCATGCAATGCAACAATATTTAGATCTTCTCAGCCATGTACGGACAAACGGGGTTATGCGCGGTGATAGGACAGGAACCGGTACGCAAAGCGTCTTTGGCCATCAAATGCGGTTTGATTTGAGCGCAGGTTTCCCTGTTCTGACAACTAAAAAACTGCATTTGAAATCGATTGTTCATGAACTACTTTGGTTTTTAGCGGGTGACACCAATATTAAATATTTAAACGACAATGATGTACGCATATGGGACGCGTGGGCTGATGAAGCTGGTGAATTAGGCCCGGTTTATGGGCATCAATGGCGTTCATGGCCAACCTCCGACGGCGGAAAGATTGATCAAATTGCCGACTTGATTGACCAAATTAAAAATAATCCAAATTCTCGCCGCCACATTGTTTGTGCTTGGAACGTTAGCGAAGTAAACCAAATGGCTTTACCGCCATGTCATTGTTTGTTTCAGTTCTATGTGGCGGATGGAAAATTATCGTGCCTTTTATTCCAACGCAGCGCCGACATCTTTTTGGGCGTTCCGTTTAATATTGCATCCTATGCTTTGCTGACCATGATGGTTGCTCAGGTGACGGGGCTAGAAGCTGGTGATTTTGTTCACGCGTTAGGCGACGCTCATTTGTATTCAAACCACTTTGAACAAGCTGATTTGCAAATTTCACGCGAACCCATGAGCTTGCCAACCATGAAGCTTAATCCTGGTATTAAAGATATTTTCGATTTCACATTCGACGATATGGAGCTGATTGGTTATGAAGCCCAAGCTCACATTAAAGCGCCGATTGCCGTTTGATGCGGATTTCTTTGATTGTTGCTCTGACGGAAAACCGGGTTATCGGGCTGGATGGTGATATGCCGTGGCATTTATCGGAAGATTTAAAATATTTTAAGCGTGTGACCATGGGCGCTCCGATAATAATGGGCCGTAAAACTTTTGAATCGGTTGGTCGGGCGTTACCGGGACGGACAAATATCATCATTACCCGCAACATCGATTATTCCGCTGAAGGCATTGAGGTTGCTCATGATTTAGAAAGCGCTATTAAAAAAGCGTCCAGCGTTGCAGGCAGCCAAGGCAAAGAAGAGGTATTTGTTATTGGGGGAGCGCAAATCTACGCTTTGGCATTAGCCCAAGCAGAGCGGTTATATGTAACTGAAATTCATCAAACGTGCCCGGGGGATGCCTATTTTCCTGAAATTCAAGCCAGTGATTGGCGGGAAATTAAGCGCGATGCACGGGGCCCTGAAACACCGGATTGCCCCGCATATAGTTTTGTTGTTTTGGATCGTGTTGTTTAATTAGGGCTGTTTTGCCGAATCCCAACAACTGAGTTGATCGATAAAACAACAATAATCACAACGCCGCCCATAATTGTGCGGGTTGAAGGCTCTTCACCAATATAGAACCAAACCATTGCTGTTCCGAATACGGTTTCCATGGGCATCAAAAGGCTGACTTCTGCGGCTGAGATGTAACGTGGTGCAATAAATAAAAGAGAAAAAGCCAAGGTTAAAAACACCCCAAGTGCTACGAATATAATCAACGATTCCCATGGAATAATCAGCGAACTGGCAACAATAAAAGAAATCGCAACGGAAATTAATGCACTCCCAGCCATGGCTGGGGTCATATCAATATCTTCAGCATGGCGCGTGATGACAAAAGCAGCTGACAGGGAAAGAGCTGATAAAAGAGCGAACAAATTCCCCAATACAACGCCGCCTTCTAATCCTTCAGCAAAAATAAACCCAATAGTTAAAATGACGACTGCCGTGGTCATCCATGTCCGCCGCGCAATCCGCTCCGATAAAAAGATGCGCCCAAAAAGAGCCGCAAACACGGGCGTTGTAGTAATTATAACAAGCGCATTAGCAACAGTCGTCATTTGGATGGCAGCTAAAAAAGTGAAATTACTGACGGAGAATAAAAGAGTTACGTATAAGCCCGGCTTACCCAAAGACTTGATGCTTTGCCCGGTCTTTCGACCATTCATCACAGTGACTAGAAGAATCAACCCAATGGCCGTAAATAGGCTTCGCCAAAACAATGTCACCCAATAGCCTTCACCACCTAAGCGGATCAGTAACGTATCTGGGCTAATGCAAAGCACAGCTATGGCCGCGATTAAAAGACCTTTGGCATGGGGCGCCACATTTAAGTCCAATTCATAAATTTAGAGATGAAAACAATCAACAGCGACCCACCATTCGCGCTCATACGGATATAAAGCCCCTAAGTGAACCTGTTTATTCGATTTCGTATCGGGGGTTGGTATGTATCCAGGGGCTGGGCTAATGAGGATCGTGGTGACGCAAATGGCATTGTTTTTAAACAGGGCAAAGACATCTTTTCCCGATTGAGATCGATCTTTAAAGCGTTCAGTCTCAATGGTCTCGATCCAACCAATATGTTCCAAAGAGGCTTTAATAAACGCATGCATATCGGCCAAAGATCGGATTCGCGTGTTTTCCATATGGGCACCGGAACCGACCGCGTGTAACCGGCATAAACGGCCTTTTATGCCGTGAACATTCGGCGCGAATTCATACTCGAATTGGCGGAATCCTGGTAAAATCGGTACGCCATCTTCTAATCCTTTACGGACCTCTGAGCATTCAGCCTGCGGCAATGCGCTGACAGATTGATCCATCACCCCCGCGTGCGCAATGCTGCTTATGGCGAAGGTCGCAAAGACCCCCGCCCACAATGCAAAGTATGTGAGCCTAATGTTCATCCGTCGCATGGTAAGCGAAAAATGACAAAGACCCAAGCGTATCAATGTGTTAATCAAGCAGAAAATGCGTCGCGCTACTGGAAGACGATATTCGGACCCGCATTTGATTGCGCATTTAAACTGATTTTGATCTTTTCCCAAATTTGGTCTGCAATCTTCAGGTAGGCTTTTGCATGTTCACTATTGGGGTCAGATACAACAATTGGCGTTCCATTGTCTGAGGTTTCGCGAATGGAAATATGAAGCGGTACTTCCCCTAAGAAGTCCATTCCCATGCGGTCTGCTTCAACGCGTGCGCCGCCGTGGCCAAAGATTTCAGCTCGGTCGCCACATTTGGGGCAGACGTAATAGCTCATATTTTCAACCAGTCCAAAAACAGGAACATCGACCTTGCGGAACATGTTGAGCCCCTTGCGCGCATCTAGAAGCGCAATATCTTGTGGGGTCGAGACAATGATGGAACCAGTCAATGGAACTTTTTGGGCCATAGTTAGCTGAATATCACCTGTTCCGGGCGGCATATCGACAACTAAAACGTCTAAATCACCCCAATTCACGTCGCGCATCATTTGCTCTAGCGCCGATTGAACCATAGGTCCGCGCCAAATCATGGGCGTGTCTTCTTCAACTAAAAATCCCATAGACATAACTTTGATGCCAAAGTTTTCCATTGGATCTAATGTTTTTCCGTCCGCTGAAGCTGGTCGGCCTGAAATCCCCATCATTCGGGGCATCGATGGTCCATAGATATCAGCATCTAATAAACCGACTTTATGTCCACCGGCAGCTAAACCAAGCGCAATATTGACAGAGGTAGTTGATTTTCCAACGCCGCCTTTACCAGAAGCAACAGCGATGATCGATTTAACGCCGGGCATTAAGCTAGGGGGAGGTGAGCCTGTTGGGCCTCCGACGGG
>JAPKAX010000383.1 GCA_028825025.1 Rhodospirillales bacterium
TTTTAAAGTTCTGATTTACTCGCATCACATTATAATCGCCATCGGCGAAATATGCCGCTGTGATTGCGTTTTGAAAATTGAAAAAGCTCAAATCTAAAACTTTATTTGCGTTGAAAAATTCTTCCAATACCATTTTATATTGACCTTTTTTCTGTCTGCCAACGCGAAATGAAGTTTTTCTATATTCGACATCTATACATAGTTACCCTTAAGACAGATATTAAAAATTATCAAATCCTAAGCCGTATAATTATAAGTAGCTATTAGTATTTCTGCGGGTTGACTTTTTTTAACGTCGTTTGCAAATTGTGATAATCTTTCAATATTGGCGTTGATTGAAATTTGTAAGACCTGCGAACTATTTCACTACCGTCTGAATCTGTTAAAATAATGACCTTTTAAATTATTATCTTTGATGTTTGGAATGTGCTGTTTTGTTAACGGGCGCGGCTGGCGTGGCCTATATTGGAAGCTTTCCAAATCTTTGCGATGTTTTTTTCCGGCGCGAAATAATTGATTTGGTGTGCGACTATTTAGAATAGGTCCAGAAAAAAAAGTTAATTTGGCTTCAATTTCAAAGTGTTTGTGATAAGTTAATAATGTTAATAGAGTGGAGTGCTGTTTATGCTTGTGGAATTTCATGGCGTCAGAGGGTCAATTCCCATGCCCTCGTCTTCGACAATCAAATATGGCGGAAATACGTCCTGCTATGAAGTTTTAACCGATAATTATCAGTTCATCTTTGACGCGGGGAGCGGCTTTCAGAGTGTCAAGCTTATGGAAGATCGAACTGTAGTGATTATTTTCACCCATTTTCATCACGACCATATCCAAGGCCTACCGTTTAATTTTAATCTTTTTACCCATAAAGGTGAGATCATTCTATGTAGTTCACTGGTTAACAAAGGCGTTTTGAAGAATATGATCCAAACATATTTTTCGGGCGGTTATTTCCCGGTGGATATAGTCACAATGTTGACCCACCTGAAATTTCTGAATTTTTCGACCGTGTGTAATACCGTAAAGCCTGAAATAGATCTGCAAACCATAGAGCTGTCTCATCCTGGTGGCAGCATGGGATACCGTGTTCAAACCAAAGATGGTGTCTTTGTTTACTTGCAAGACAATGAGTATGTTCCAGAACAACTTGACGGTCTGTGTGAATTTGTTTCAGGCGCGGATTTGGTTGTTTGGGATGGAATGTTTACCGAGGCAGAACTTGGCGCAAAAAAAGGTTGGGGGCATTCGTCGATTGAGCAGGGTGTTCAGTTTTACGAAGATGCCGGCTTGTCACAAATGGCAATCTGTCATCATGCTCCTCAGCGCAGTGATGATCAAATAGACGCGTTGGCGGCAGAGCTTACAAATCCAAACATTATTTTTGGGTATGAAGGGTTTAAACGCGAGATTTAATCGCAGTTCATCTCTGCCGCATCTATAATTATATCTTGGTCAGGTCTAGGGCCGGGACTTCAGATCATTTTTTGCGCTTTTCGCAATCGGTCTGATAACGTCCGAACCACAGAGCGCACAAAAATATCAGAATCGGTCACTCTTTGATCAAATTCGCTTTTGGTGACAAACAGCAATTGAGTCGGTTCCATGCAGCGGGCTGTGGCCATGCGTAACTCACCATCAATCACGCCCATCTCGCCAAATATTTCATTCGTTGGGATGATAAAATCTGGCGCTTTACTCTCGTTTGTGGGCATAAATATTCCAACACTACCTTGTGCTATCAGATACAGTCCATCGGCTAAGTCGCCTTTCTTAAACACTGATTCAAATTTAGTAAAGTCGAGCTTTTGCAAAGTACACCTACGTTTCGATC
>JAPKAX010000129.1 GCA_028825025.1 Rhodospirillales bacterium
CGGCGAATATTTCAGATAACTCCGCTCTTGCAGAGTTTTAAAGTTAAAGTCACCATTAGTAATTGCCGTTTTAGCAAGTTAATAAGAATTTCTATTGTTTTATTATTTTAGCCACATCGCAGTTTTCAACAAACACAATCTAGATTCACCATTTTCTAAAAATTTAACCCACCGCTTTTTAACTTCAATGCCTTTTTACATAAAAAGCTGCACAACGTAATGCTGTACAGCTTCTTTATTGTTACCCGTTCTGGCCTAAAAGAGACGTAATGGTAATAGGTGTTTACACCAAAAAGTCCTTTGTAAAACACACTACAATACCATAGCGTGATTTATAATGATTTGGATCAATTATGTATTGGCTTTTTCTGCCGCCCGAGACTTGCGCTTGCGCTCATTCGGGTCCAAGTCGCGTTTACGTAGACGCAACATGGTAGGCGTTGCTTCAACCAACTCGTCGTCTGCAATATAGGCAATCGCTTGTTCCAACGAAATCCGGCGTGGCGGCGTTAAACGAATACTCTCGTCCGTTCCCGATGCCCGAATGTTGGTCAACTGCTTGGCTTTGAGCGGGTTCACTTCCAAATCGTTATCACGGCTGTGCTCACCAATGATCATGCCTTCATAGACCTGAACCGCGTTGCCAATAAACAACTGGCCACGCCCCTCAAGACCAAACAATCCATAAGCATTACTTTTCCCGCCTGCGTTGGAAATCAGAACGCCATTGCGACGACCCGGAATTTTACCAACATGCGGCTGATAAGAATCATAGATCCGAGCCATGATCCCGGTGCCCCGTGTTTCCGTCAAAAATTCGCCGTGATAACCGATCAAACCCCGTGCCGGAGCCAAGAATGTCAAACGCACCTTGCCACCACCCGACGGACGCATTTCAGTCATTTTACCTTTGCGTAAGCTCATCGCTTCCACAACAATGCCAGAAAATTCATCATCCACATCGATTTGAACTTCTTCGAACGGCTCTTCTAATTCACCCGTTTCAGGGTTGTCACGCAACAACACCCGTGGGCGACTGATGGAAAGCTCAAAACCCTCGCGGCGCATTTGTTCGATCAAAACACCCAATTGCAATTCACCACGACCAGCAACTTCAAACGCATCCGCGCCTGCTGTCTCAGACACTTTAATAGCAACATTGGTTTCTGTCTCATCCAACAAACGCTGACGGATCATGCGAGACGTCACTTTTTTGCCTTCTTGACCAGCAAACGGTGAATCATTGATCGAGAACGTCATCGCCAAGGTCGGAGGATCAACCGGCTGAGCATCCAAGGCTTGCTCAACGACCACATCACAGATCGTATCAGCAACAGTCGCTTTTGGAAGGCCCGCAATGGCGACAATATCGCCCGCTTCCGCACCATCAATCGCGACACGTTCCAAACCGCGATAGGCTAAAAGCTTGGTAATCCGACCGGTTTCAATCAGCTCGCCTTCACGGTTTAAGGCTTTAACGTTCATATTTGGCTTCACAATACCCGATGTAATCCGGCCTGTTAAAATACGGCCTAAGTATGGGTCTGACGCCAAAGTCGTTGCCAACATTGAAAACGGTGCATTTTTATCTCCTTTCGGAGCCGGAACGTGTTCAACGATCATGTCGAACAGAGCATCCATCTTATTTTCAGTGTCATCAGGCGTCAATCCAGCCCAACCATTTTTAGCTGAAGCAAAAGCCGTTTGGAAATCCAACTGATCATCACTGGCATCTAGGGCCGTGAAAAGCTCAAATACTTCGTCTTGAACTTCGTACGGGCGGCCTTCAGGCTTATCCACTTTATTAACAACAATAATCGGCTTCAAACCGAGCGCCAATGCTTTCATGGTCACGAATTTGGTTTGTGGCATAGCCCCTTCAGAAGCATCAACCAACAACAACACGCCATCAACCATGCTCAAAATACGCTCAACCTCGCCACCAAAATCGGCGTGGCCTGGGGTATCAACGATATTTATGCGGGTGTCTTTCCATTCAACACTGGTACATTTTGCTAAAATCGTAATGCCGCGCTCGCGTTCCAGTTCATTGGAATCCATAGCGCGCTCTTCCACTCGTTCGTTATCGCGGAACATGCCGCTTAAGCGGAATAGTTGGTCGACCATTGTTGTTTTACCATGATCGACGTGTGCGATAATGGCGATATTTCTGAGTTGCGTAGTCATAGGTTGGTTTATCCTAACCGAGTAAATTTAAGCGCCGAGTTTTTCGGCGGTCAAGTCTTTTAAATTAGCTTGAGCGCGCGCGCCCACATGAGAAATCACTTCAGCAGCACATATGCTGCCGATGCGGGCTGATGTTGGTAAAACTTTACCAGCAGTATATCCGTGTAAAAATCCAGCGGCATACGCATCGCCAGCGCCAGTGGTATCAAGAACTATGCTAACAGGCTCTGCATCCACAATATGGATCTCGTCACCATGAACAATGACGGAACCTTTGTCACCGCGGGTTAAGGCGGCGATTTTACATTGACCGCGCACTACTTGCAAAGCGTCATCAAAGTTGTCCACCTGATAAAGCGACATGATTTCGTCTTCATTGGCGAATAAAATATCAACGTGGTTCGTCACCAAATCTTTAAACTCATCACGGTGACGATCAACGCAGAACGGATCAGATAAGCTGAGCGACACGTCTCGGCCAAATTTATGGGCAATGTCCGCCGCTTTCAAAAAAGCAGCCTTTGCGTCTTCTGGATCCCACAAATAGCCTTCCATATAAGTGACGGCTGATGCAGCTACATCGGCCTCAACAATATCATCCGGACCTAACCCGACGCAGGCACCTAAAAAGGTTTGCATGGTTCGTTCCGCATCCGGCGTAACAAGAACCAAACAGGTTGCAGTCGGAGGGCCATCTTTGGCTGGAGTAGTTTCGAAATGAACACCTAAAGATCGGATGTCATGGGTAAAAACTTGCCCCAGTTGGTCGTCATAAACTTTACCAACATAAGCAGCCTTCGATCCCAAAGACGCCAAACAGCTAATTGTATTGCCAGCAGAACCACCGGAACACTCAACCGCAGCGCCACTTTTGGCATACAGTGCTTGAGCTGTATCCGCATCAATCAGGCTCATTGCCCCTTTGATCAAATTGTTGTCACTTAAGAACGCGTCATCGGCGTGAACAATCACATCGACCATTGCATTTCCAATGCCCAAAACATCAAATTGGGTTTGAACCATAACTTTCTCCTATCCGGGACGTGCGGCTGCAATAAATTTACACAGGCGGCGCGCAGTATACTCATCATCACAGAGGTCACAAGCATTCCGCTTAATCTCTTTTTTATGTCGTAATTTCAATACTTTATAAGGCTTCTCCGATGTCGCTTTTTTAAGTGCCTTGTAATAACTATATTTTAAGTATTTACCTGCATTATCTTTATTGAAAATTCAATTAATATGAGCTCTCAACTAATCTATCTAAAATGAGTAATTTCTATATGTTAAAAGCCCTCTCAAAAGGCGTCTCTCAGCTTAATGACAAATCAACGCGACAGATTTTGTGGCTCTGTATCGTTGCTGCGGTTGTTGTATTTATTGGTTTGTGGTCTGGAATTGGTTACACCTTAGCAAGTACCTCGTTTTTCCGATGGGGTTGGCTCGAGAACGCAACCGATCTTTTAGGAGGCCTTGCAACCGGTGTTATCACTTGGTTTTTATTCCCGGGCGTCGTCACTGCGATTATTGGTTTGTTTATGGACCAAATCGCCGATTGCGTTGAAGCCCGACATTACCCTGAATTGCCGAAAGCCAAAGGCCCGCCTTTTGCAGAAAGCATGATGGCGTCCCTCAAGTTCTTGTCGATATATGTAGTGATCAATCTTTGTATGCTTCCGTTTTTGCTTTTGGGCCCGCTTTATCCGCTAATTTTTTATACTGCTAATGGTTATTTAATAAGCCGCGAGTACTTTGAATTAGCAGCCCATCGCCGGGTTTCCGCTAGAGATGCTCGAACCTTGCGGAAATCTAATCAATGGCAGCTGTTATTACTTGGTATAGCCATCGCCTTTTTGTTGACCGTCCCTATTGTCAATTTAATTACACCTGTTATAGCCGTTGCTGCTATAATCCACTTGTTTCAAGCATGGCGTGGTGACAAAACAGGTTAAACCGTTCAAGTTAATTGGTAATTTAAGGAAAACACGTTATGTTTGGGAAGAAGAAAGAAGATGCAGCAACAACCAACAAAAAAGAGCAAATTGCGGCACCCCCTTTAAAACCTTTTTCACGCAAAGGATCTCATGTGGCTTCAAAACCTCCAACCTCGACCTCTTATCAACCCAACGCTCCCCGCCGCGTCCCTGAGATTGCAGGCGTTACACCCCGCCCCATTGGCGGTGGCGATGGTGACGGCAAACGTCTTGTTGTTGGCCGTGATATCCGTTTATCAGGTGAAATCACAGCCTGCGACAAATTGGTTGTTGAAGGCCATATTGAGGTCAGCTTACCAGGTGCGCGCGTCATAGAGGTCAGTCAAACCGGCTATTTCAAAGGCAATGCAGACGTAGAAGAAGCCGATATTTCAGGTCATTTTGAAGGCGAGCTCATTGCGCGTGATCGCCTCGTTGTCCGTTCAGGCGGCCGAATTTCAGGAACCATTCGTTACGGTCGTATTGTAATTGAATCTGGTGGTGAAATTTCAGGCGATATGCAAACTTTGGATGGCACAGAGCCACCCCGGAACACCCCTGATACAGATACCACGGCATAATCTAAACAATGCCATTGATCAGCACTGTAACCTCACCCCGCCTCTCGGTTTTTAAGACGGCCCTGAGCTTAGCTATAATTTTAGGTGTTAGTGGCTGCCAAACAACGGAGAAGCCCGATAAACCTGCCCCTAAATCACGATTTATTAAAACCGTTCCTAAAGCTGAAACCGCACCACAGTCAATTTCAGCGCCCAAAACCCAGCAAGCCCGCATTGAGCCGCAACGCATTTTCCCCAAAATAAATACGATTCAAGATTTAGCGGCCAAAGACGTTCATGCCTTACTGGGCGAACCTAGTTTTAAGAGGTCCGATGATCCTGCTGAAATATGGCAATACCGAGTTGCTGCCTGTACTCTCGATTTGTTTTTATATGAAAACCTCGACACCTCAGAACGAAGTGTCGCATATTATGAAATCCGCCTTAAGCAAGGCCACAGCTCGTCAGAAAAAGACTGTTTCGAATTCGTTATTAAATCAACGGATACAGCCTCAAAGGCGTCATAACTTACTCAGGTAGCCGGGCCTTTTAACTCAACGCTGTTGCCATCGGTATCATCGATATAAACTGATGGACCAACACCATCAGCGCAATAACGCTCAACCCCTTCCCCAGCCTTAATCCCGTAACCTTGTAAATGCTGGCGTATCTCGGCCTCATTAAATGGCTCAATCTTAAGGGCAAAATGATCCATATTCGTTCCTTTTTTGAGCCCTGCAACGCTCCGCTCAATCCCTATTTTTACATTAATATCAACCAAGCCTATAAATGCAGACCCGACACGCAAATGATATAACCCAAGATCTGTCCGTTCCGGTCCCTTGTGCACCCCAAAACATCACAATAAAAAGCAACTGCGCGTTTTACATCGCTTACCAACAACACAATATGATCGATGCCTTTAATTTGGATTGCTATTCGCATTCCTTTCAAAAACCCCAGTCTTTTAACCGCTATATTTAAAAATAGCATTCACCATTATATAAGCACCTAAAACAAATAGGGCGAAATAAAAGGTCCTGCGGAATACGCTTTCCGACATTAAAGCTCTAATTCTTTGCCCAAATACCATTCCCAATACAGCAGGTAAAAGCGATGCGGCGGATAAAACCCCAAGCTCAGCGTTTAATAAATTGTTGTTTTGCAGTGCGAACGCCAGCGCCAACGTTGATACCATAAAAAGGATGCCCATGGCTTGAACAAACACATGGCGCGATAAGTTAAGGGCTTGCAAAAACATCACGCCGGGAGCAACAAACGATCCGGTCATGCCCCCGAATAGTCCATTCGCGGCCCCAAAAAGTGGCCCGGCCCAGACTTCATTGTGGCGCGAAATTTTAATCTTAAATCCACTAGAGCTTAATACGGCATAGGCCACGAGCAATACACCTAAAAACCCGGAAAGCAACGCGGGATCAAACCGATTTATAGCCAGCGCACCAACCCAAACGGTTCCTGTTGCCATTAACAAAAACGGCCATAACCGCTTAAAAATTACTAAAGCAGCTCCACCTACACAGCCTTGAAATAAATTGGTGACAAACGAAGGCACCAAAAGCAAAGCCATTGCGCTTGGTAAATCAATCAGGACCGTCAAAAAGGCTAAGCTAATGCTCGGAAGTCCTAATCCGATAACCCCTTTAACGGTTCCAGCAATAAAAAAAGTTCCGGCAATTCCAACAAGTATTGGGAGATCAAACATCAGCTTAACGTATCAGGCTTCTAGAGCCGTGTCTCAATGGCATCCCAAAGATCTGATTCTAAGCACACATCGTCAAAGGCATTCACTTCTTGAAGGCCGGTGGGCGACGTAACGTTAATTTCCGTTAAAAATCCACCAATCACATCAATACCAACAAAAATCAGCCCGCGGTTTTTCAAATTGGGGCCAATCGCTTCGCAAATTTCGTGTTCGCGCTCGGTCAATTGTGTTTTTTCAGCTTGCCCACCCACATGCATGTTGGAACGCGCTTCGCCAACTTGCGGAACCCGGTTGGTGCCGCCAACAGGAACACCATCGATTAGAATGATCCGCTTATCACCCGCCCGAACTGCGTGTAGGTATTTCTGGATCATCAACGGCTCGCGGTTAATGCCTGCAAACATCTCGAGCAGAGAATTTAAATTCTCGTCGCCCGGCGCTATATGGAATACACCCGCACCTCCGTTGCCAAATAACGGTTTTACGATGATGTCTTTTTGTTCGTCGCGGAAATCCCGGATCGCTTGTGCATCTCGGCTGATCATGGTCGGCGCCAATAAATCTGGATACTTCAACATAAACAGCTTTTCAGGCGCGTTGCGGACTTCGCTTGGATTATTAACCACCAACGTTTTCGGGTGAACCAAATCAAGCAGGTGAGTTGCTGAAATATAAGACATATCAAAGGGTGGATCTTGGCGCATCAAAACAACGTCAATATCTGCCAAATCAATGACCGTTTTTTCGCCTAAGGTGAAATGATTACCCAGTTCGCGGCGCAATTCCATTTCTTGTGCAACCGCCACCACCCGGCCCTTTGAGTAGGATAAATCTTGCGGCTCGTAATGCCACAATTTATAACCCCGGCGTTGTGCTTCCAAGCCCATAACAAAACTACTATCGCCATCAATTCCAATCGTTGAAACGTGATCCATTTGAATGGCAACTTGTCCGGACATGGGGTCTTCCTTTTTATGTGTTGTATATCTAGGTCTAGACCCTAGTTAAGGCGTTGGCGAAGTTCCTGCAAGAGCATCGACGCCTTATATAAGCTATCCGACCCACGACCGTGCACTAAAAATTGCTCTAGCGCCAAAATAGCTTCTGGTATTTGATCAATCCGCGCCAGTAACGTCGCTTTTTCCCAACATAAATGGGTCGATTTAGGCGCAAATAAGAGCATCGTATCAATAACTTCGATGGCATCTTCAACTCGGTCAGACCGCAGCATTCGATTTCGAATGTTGTTTTGTGTACGTAACAAAATCTCCCGCGCCGTTACGGATTGGTAAAATTCGGGCCGTAATTCAGCATGATAACCAGAAACCACTTTCAAAATATCGCGCAAACTTTGTGTATTAATTGCAGCGCCGCCCGCAAAAGGGTCCATAATCAAACGTTCGGAATTAACTTCAAGACGCAGCAAAAACCGCCCTGGAAAGTTTAAACCTTCCGCTATCCAGCCTTGATGGCGGGCAACATGGATATAAATCACACCCAAAACCACGGGCAACCCGGAACGCCTATCAATCACGTGGGTCAGGTTCGCCGCTTCTGGGTCATCGAAGCTATCTTCACCGCCTATATACCCGTAGCGGCGAAAAATCACCTGAATCAAAGCTTCGTGACAAATCTCAACATTCAATGGCGTCGGTAATCCGGCCATGTAAGCCCCAACTTCGTCACACAAAATCTGTAAATGACGCCGGTAGCTATCTAAATGAACCGCAGGGCGATCAATGGTAGCCAGAATAAGCGCTATTTCAGCCAGATCCAACTCATCATCTGACTGCTGCCCAAACTCAACTAGAGCTTCACATATTTGGGGAGGTAAATTCAAGAAGCTACCTTTTTAATCCGAACATGAGAAATCACCCGCTTCACATAACCAAGACTGCGGGCATGGGCGATCACTTTATCAATTTCTCTTTTGCTTTGTGCAATACCAATCAGATAAACCACCCCATTAACCGTTTCAATCTTATAATTAATCGCCAAAACATCTTGATCAAAGGTGGTTTTGGATTTTAGTTGCGTTGTCACCCAGCTGTCTTTGGCAAAGTTTGTAATTCCGTTATCGCCAACCTGTAATTCATTATACACATCTTTAAGGCCTTCAACTTTCCATACCAATTTCAAGGCTTGGGCGCGCATCGCTTCATTTTCAACAACACCTGTTATCAACGCCTTGCCTTCATAGACCTCAATCCCAACACCAGTGATAAACTTTTCACTGGCTTCAACCAAATTATAGCGGATTTCGGTGGCTATTGTCGTATCACGAAGATGTACTTTAAGGGGCCGCTCTTCCATAGCCGCCACACCAACCGTCGCTCCCGCCCCAATGACCATGCTCACGCACCCACTTAGCGGGGCCAAAAGGGTAAGAAGAAGAACAGCGGTCATTGGTTTTGATAAATTCATCATCGAGTATCACCTAATTTCCAGAAGGGTTTAAAAATAGAATTTTCCCTTTTTAACGCAAAACCGTGAATAAACCGTAACTCAAAGTCATTTATATTGCCGCAAAGCCATGTTCACGGATGGAACCATTCGCTCCAGTTTT
>JAPKAX010000384.1 GCA_028825025.1 Rhodospirillales bacterium
TCCACGTCAAGTTGGTCGCCCAGCATGCCTTTGAGTATTACGTCTTAAATGATCAAAAAGCCGATCATTTGCCGCCCTATTTGTTAACAGCCACCTTCAAAGACCAAGACGTCACACAGATTGCTGAAGCTGTTCTGCGAGAGCCATTTCCATTTCCCTATGATTTACATTTCAACCGGGTGACCGCCTCCTCAGGTATCTTGGCATTAAAAGCGCTCACAACACATGGCGAAACAAACCTGCACTTGCCCGGAATTGGCGATCTTGTGGGGGGGTATCCGGTACGTGCCAGCACAGCTGGTATTGCAATAGACCTGCCAAGTGCATGGTCGCTAAATCGCGCCACAAAGGTGAACGAAGCCTCCTTAAAATGGGACGGAATCGAAGAAATAGATCGCAATGGTACCATCAGTTTTACCGAAGACACCAAAATAGCTTTGCACCGACTCCTGGGCAAACATTGCGACACACTGTCAATCAACAACGCAGAAGATCAGGCAAACGATCTATTGCAAGCTCTGAACCGGGCAAAATTCTAAAAGGAACCGCCATGCAACACAAACAATCCGAAGCTTTATTTAATCGCGCGATGGAGGTTTTGGTCGAAGGCTGCAGTTCTGCATCCCGCGGCCCGATGAATTATAAACCATTCCCCCCCTATATTCGCAATGGAAAAGGCGCGCGGGTTTGGGATGTGGACGGCAATGAATATATCGATTGGCAGCTTTCGTTCGGATGCCTTCCTATGGGACATGCGCATCCAAAAATTGTTGAGATCATCCAACAAGAAGTGGCCGGAGGAACACATTTCGCAAGCGCGCTTGAGGTTGAGGTCGAAACGGCGGAGCTTATGGTCAGCATGCTGCCAAATGTGGATAAGGTGCGGTTTGCAAATACTGGGACCGAAGCTTGTATGACCGGTGTAAGAATGGCACGCGGCATCACTGGCAAGCGCAAAATTCTTAAGTTTGAAGGCCATTACCACGGCTGGTATGATGGACTTCTGGTCAGCTCTAACCCGCAATATGTCACCTCTCTCGGCCATCCAAATGACCCAGTACGGATTCCTGACAGCTCAGGCCTGACACCCGGCTCTTGGGAAGATACCTTGGTATGTGTCTGGAATGATGCTGACGCTCTAGAACGGGTTTTAAGCTCACACGGCCATGAAATCGCCTGCGTCGTGATGGAGGGCGTGATGTCAAATATGGGGGTGATTGCGCCAAAGCCGGGCTATCTCAAAACTGTGGAAGAGCTATGCAAGGCTTTCAACGTTTTGTTTTATCTAGATGAAACCGTTACGGGCTTTCGCGTGGCCCCCGGCGGTGTTGCCCAATTATATGATTTAAAGCCTGACATCGTCACCTATGGAAAAGCCTTGGGGCAAGGGTTCCCTATTGCCGCAATTGCAGGCCCAGATCACATTATGGAAAGCATAGAATACGGTAAAGTGTTGCACTATGGCAGTCATAATGCCCCCCGCCTTGGTCTGTTTGCAACCAAAACCATGCTTGAAGAAATGAGCCGGGACAATTTCGCAGGATTTCAAAAAATGTCTGAGGTCGGCGAACAAATGACCCGCCGTTTGAATCAAGTTGCCTGCGACACCGGTCATAATATGCGGGTGCAAAATGTAGGCTCGATGTTTCATCCTGTGTTTACTGATTTAGCCGAAATCACCACCTATCGTGAGTTTTGTCAAACGGTAGATTTACACAAATACGGAGAGTTTTCGCAAAAAATGCGAGATCAGGGTATCTTTTTTTCAGGCAATAAAATCTTACATAACCTCAGTTGTACTGAGCATACCCAAGCAGATATTGA
>JAPKAX010000130.1 GCA_028825025.1 Rhodospirillales bacterium
AAGCCAGTTCAACAATGAATGATGATGAGCGAACAAAAGCGCGACGCGATCATTTGGGCTTCGTTTATCAATACCACCATCTATTGCCCGAGTTTTCAGCTTTAGAAAACGTTATGATTCCACAAATCATTTCAGGATATTCACGTAAAGTATCACGCCAACGCAGCGAAGAATTGCTGGGGTGGATGGGCCTTGAAGCACGTGTAACACACCGTCCAGCAAGGCTTTCAGGTGGTGAACAGCAACGTGTCGCCATTGCTCGGGCTATTGCAACCGCACCTAAATTACTGCTTGCGGATGAGCCGACGGGAAATCTAGACCCGCATACTGCGGATGAGGTTTTTAACGTTTTGCTAAAGCTGGCGCGTGAAGCGAATCTATCAGCCTTGATCGCCACCCATAATCCAGATTTAGCGGCAAAAATGGACCGCGTTGTTCGAATGGAAGACGGGTTACTCGTTCCGGCGTGACCATAACCTCCTAAATCGTATCTTTCTTTTGGATAACACGCCCGAATTGCTGATCCTTCGATGACATCTGACGCCATTTATGAAAATATATAGTTATGACAACATCTGACTTCATCCATTTACGCGTTCATTCGGCCTATTCATTATCCGAAGGGGCCATCCCTATAAAAACCTTGGTTGAGCTTTGCAAAGGGCAAAATATGCCTGCCGTGGCGGTAACGGACACCAATAACTTGTTCGGGGCCTTGGAGTTTTCAGGGGCTGCTGCAAAAATTGGCATTCAGCCGATTATTGGTATTCAACTCGCAATCGAATACGAAACCGGCACCGACACATCTGAATTCGATAAAATGGGTAAAGACAAAGCCACTCCTGCGGCTCCCATGGTCTTTTTGGCGCAATCGGACACTGGATACCGAAATATCCTTAAATTGCTCAGCTATGCGTACATGCAAAGTGAGGATACCCATGATCCGCGCATCCCACAGCAAGTCCTATTGGACAATTCCACTGATATTATTGCCTTAACGGGTGGTCCGGGCGGGCCGCTGGGGAAGCTTATTCTCAACAGCCAAATTCCAGCTGCCGATTCATTTTTAAAAACCATCCGCGCTATGTTTGATGGCCGATTGTATATGGAAATTATGCGCCACGGCACCGAAGAAGAGCGCCGTACAGAAGCAGCTTTCCTTAACATGGCATATTCGCACGACATTCCTTTGGTCGCTACCAACGAAGCATTTTTTCCAGACCGCAAAATGTATGAAGCCAACGATGCGCTAATCTGTATCGAAGAAAAGTCATACGTATCACAATCCGTTCGCCGCCGCTTAACACCAGAGCATTACTTCAAATCTGCCGCTGAAATGCGAAAGGTATTTGAAGACCTACCCGAAGCCATCGATAACACAATAGTTGTTGCCAAGCGCTGTGCGTTTTTGGTCGAAACCATTGACCCAATTTTGCCACCGTTTGATTGTGGGGATGGCTTAACCGAAGAAGATGAATTGCGCCGCCAAGCCGTTGAGGGTTTGAACGCTCGCTTAAAGGTTCATGTCTATAAAGAAGTCATGAGCGATGCGGAAAAGGAAGAGGTTGCAAAGCCCTATCATGAACGCCTTGATTTTGAGCTTAGCGTTATTATTCAAATGGGTTTTCCGGGTTACTTCCTCATTGTTGCGGACTTTATTGGTTGGTCAAAAGACCAAGGCATTCCCGTTGGACCGGGCCGTGGGTCTGGTGCTGGATCTGTGGTTGCGTGGGCTTTATCGATCACCGATTTGGACCCACTTCGTTGGGGTTTACTGTTCGAGCGGTTCTTGAATCCGGAACGTGTGTCCATGCCCGATTTTGATATCGACTTTTGCCAAGAGCGACGTGACGAAGTTATTCGCTACGTACAAAACAAATATGGCCGCGATCACGTTGCCCAAATCATCACCTTCGGTAAGCTTCAAGCTCGTGCTGTTTTACGCGATGTTGGTCGGGTGCTTGAAATGCCTTATGGGCAGGTTGATAAAATCTGTAAAATGGTGCCAAACAACCCAGCCGCGCCGATGACTTTACCTCAAGCCATCGAAAGCGAGCCGGAACTGCGTCGTATGATTGCAGAAGACCCCGATATCCGCCGCCTGACAGACATGGGAATGAAGCTCGAAGGCTTATACCGCCACGCATCAACCCACGCGGCGGGTGTAGTGATCGGTGACCGGCCTCTAGATCAATTGATACCGCTTTATCGGGATCAAAAGTCCGATATTCCTGTTTCTGGCTTCAACATGAAATTTGTTGAATCCGCTGGTTTGGTGAAATTTGACTTCTTAGGCCTTAAAACCCTTACCGTTTTGGCTATGGCAGAACGGTTGGTCCGCGTAAAGGGGATCGAGATTGACCTGCTAACAATCCCCTTGGATGATGCCAGATCGTACCAGATGATGGGCCGTGGGGAAACGACAGGCGTGTTCCAGCTGGAAAGTGCGGGTATGCGCGATGTTTTGAAATCCATGAAACCCGATACTTTTGAAGATATTATCGCTGTTGTGGCGCTGTATCGTCCGGGTCCGATGGACAACATACCTGCCTATATTCGACGTAAACATGGTGAAGAAGTACCCGATTACATGCATCCGTCCTTGGAAGGTCTGTTGATAGAAACCAACGGCATTATCATCTATCAGGAACAAGTTATGCAGATCGCTCAGGTTTTGTCTGGGTACTCACTGGGCGGTGCTGATTTACTGCGTAGGGCCATGGGTAAAAAGATTCAAGCTGAAATGGACGAACAACGACAAATCTTTGTCGATGGGGCAGGCAAAAATGGCGTCGACAAAAAACAAGCCAACGAAATTTTTGATCAGGTGAATAAGTTTGCGGGCTACGGTTTCAATAAATCACACGCCGCTGCCTATGCGTTGGTGGCTTATCAAACGGCCTACTTAAAAGCCAATCACCCGGTCGAGTTTTTAGCTGCATCTATGACCCTAGATATGGGCAATACCGATAAACTGAACATATTCCGCCAAGAATTAGATCGTTTGGGCATTCCTTTGCGCACACCAGATATCAACAAATCTGAAGTTGTGTTTAGTGTTGAGCGTGAACTCGGTGACGGACCAGATGATTTGGGTGCAATCCGTTACGCTTTGGCAGCCGTCAAAAATGTTGGAGAAGGGGCGATGCAAAGTATTATTGATGAGCGAACCGAAAACGGTCCGTTCAAAGATTTAGATGATTTTGTTGCTCGCTTGGACAGTCAGCAGGTCAATAAACGACAAATTGAAAACTTAACTCGGGTTGGTGCATTCGAGTGCATGGTCCCAAACCGCCGACAAGTATTCCAATGTGTTGAATCTATTATGCGCCACGCCAATTTGGCTCGTGAAGAACGCAACAGCAATCAAATCAGCTTATTTGGTGGCGCGGACAGCGAACCGACGCCGGGCATTGCCCTACCTGACGTTCCAGAATGGTCACCAATGGATCGCCTAAAAGAAGAATTTGATGCGCTAGGTTATTATTTATCTGCACACCCCTTAGATACCTACTCAAAAAGCCTAGAGAAGTTAAAGGTTAAACGCATAGCAGACATCGCTGCATCACGCCGTCCGGGGCCCGTTAAGCTTGCGGGAACGTTGATCGGTAAAAAAGAACGGGTATCCGCCAAAGGCAACCGTTTTGCCTTCGTCCAGTTCTCAGATGCCACCGGGTCTTTTGAAGTTACTTTGTTTTCCGAAGCCTTAACCGCGGCGCGTGATTTGTTAAAGGTTGGAAACTCGTTGCTTATTGATGCTGTAGCGCAATTTGATAGCGACGAAGGTGACGCAAAGTTTTTAGCCAGCCGGTTCCAGCCCCTTGAAAAGGCAGCAGCAAGCGCAGTTGATGGATTGCGGGTATACATAAATTCAGACGCCCCGCTGGAGCCCCTTAAACAAATTTTATCGGGCGAGCGTAAGGGCAGGGGCCGGGTTGAGATTATTCCACGCCTTCCGGGATACAAAGCAATTACCCTAGAATTAAAAGATAAATACGAAATTTCCCCCAGTATTTATCAAGCTGTGGCCGCAATTCCCGGCGTTTTAGACGTTCAGGAGATTTGATCTGACATCAGATCTCGCCGCAACACTCAACAACTACCGTTGGTTATCAACGGCTGAAAGCATTTTATCACCAGAGCCCAAATGCCTCGAACTCATTCATAGAACCGCCCATGCCGTTGCCTCTAGCGAAATCAAACTGCCTGAAGATCAAATTAAAAAGCTCAGCTCTATTCGTTACGGTCCTTTAGGCCGTTATTTTGAACTTCTAGTTGGCATTTTATTTACCCTTAGCCCCGAAATAGAGGCCAGCCATAGCAATGTGGTCGTGAGGGAGGGTAAGACAACACGGGGTGAATTTGACCTACTGTATAAAAAGGGTGGAAATTGGCACCACCTTGAACTGGCTGTGAAATTTTATTTAGGGGTGTCGGACCGAACATCAGCCTTTAATTGGCACGGCCCCGCACTGCGCGATAATTTAGGACGCAAATGTGCACGAATGAGTAACCATCAGCTAACATTACCAAAAACGGATGCCGGTAAAAATGTTTTACATGATCTTTCAATTGGTGTCGTGGAAAGCGAGGCTTTGATATTGGGGCGATTATTTCATTCTTTTTCGGACTGGCAGGCCAATTCGTTTGAAACCACACAGAATATTTCAAAAAATCACGCCAACGGATGGTGGATATATGCCCGTGATGCGGCTTCCTTCGCGAAAACACATGCCAATCATTGGCTTCCCCTCATGAAACACCAATGGCTGGCTCAGCAAAAGATTTACGAGTGCCTATCAAAACCCGACTTTGAAGACCTCAAACATCCTCAAATGTATGCGATTTTTGAACAAATCCAACAAAACAAATTTAATGAAATTCACAGAGGATTTGTCGTGCCTGATAGTTGGGGACCTAAATAATTGCTTAATGCTCTCTATCAAGGGGAAATCACCTACTTTTCTTACTTTAAGGTCCACACAAGCCTTGCATTAGCTGAAGGAGAGCAGTAAATAAACGCCCATATCACACGCGGTCACGCGGCCCCGACGCAAATTCGTCGATGGTCGATCCGGTGTCAGACAACTTGAGCTGACCAGCGCCGCGGAGGATCAACCGGAAAAAAAGGATAACAAAGCCATGGCGATACCTACGTTTACTATGCGTCAGCTTCTAGAAGCTGGTGTACACTTCGGCCACAATACTCGTCGCTGGAATCCAAAAATGTCTCCGTTCCTATTTGGGGTTCGGAACAATGTTCACGTCATAGATCTACAACAAACCGTTCCTTTGCTTCACCAAGCAATGCTTGCTGTTAGCAAGACTGTTGCATCAGGTGGTCGGGTTCTTTTTGTTGGCACAAAGCGTCAAGCATCAAGCCGTATTGCGGATGCTGCGCGTAAATGTGGCCAGTACTACATGAACCACCGCTGGTTAGGTGGCACGATGACCAACTGGCGTACAATTTCCAACTCAATCAAACGCCTACGCGATCTTGATTCGCAGTTGAGCGGCGAAGTCACTGGCTTCACCAAAAAAGAATTACTTGGCCTAACACGTGAGCGAGAAAAGCTTGAGCGTGCGTTGGGTGGCATTAAAGAAATGGGCGGTTTGCCTGATATTTTGTTTGTTATCGACACAAACAAAGAATCAATTGCCATTCACGAAGCCAACAACCTAGGTATTCCTGTTATTGCGGTTATCGATTCAAACAGCGACCCTAAGGGCGTTGATTATCCAATCCCGGGCAATGACGATGCGATCCGTGCCATTGAGCTTTACTGTGAGCTTATTGCCGGTTCAGCTTTAGACGGCATCAAAGCAGAAATGACATCTGCTGGTGTTGATCTAGGGGCATCTGAAGTCGCACCTGTTGAGGAACTTCCTGTTGTAGCTGAAGTAGTGGCTCCTGCTGCTGAAGCCGCACCAACAGAAACGCCAATAGTATAAACTGCTTTATTACAAAGCGTTATGATAATTATTTAAGATAGAGGTTAATATGGCACAGATCACAGCTGCGCTTGTAAAGGAACTTCGCGAGAAGACCGGCGCCGGTATGATGGATTGTAAAAAAGCATTAGGCGAAAACGATGGTGATGTGGAAGCATCAATCGATTGGCTTCGCACCAAAGGTTTGGCAACAGCCGCTAAAAAAGCGGGACGTGTTGCTTCTGAAGGTTTGGTGGGTATTGCGATTGATGGCACAAAAGGCGCTGTTGTTGAAATCAATGCCGAAACTGATTTCGTTGCGCGCAACGAAACATTCCAAGATTTTGTTACAACCGCTGCAAATATTGCATTAACAACAGGTAATGATGTTGACGCATTGAGAGCGGCTCCTTTCCCCGGTGAGGAGCGCACAGTTCAAGAGCAATTGACACACATGATCGCTACAATTGGCGAAAACATGTCAATCCGCCGCGTTCAGACATTGTCCGTCGATAAAGGGGTTATTTCCTCTTATATCCACACGGCTTTAGCTCCTGGTATCGGCAAAATTGGCGTTTTGGTTGCTTTAGAGACAGAAGCAGATGCTGCTAAAGCAGATGCGTTTGGCAAACAACTAGCCATGCACGTTGCAGCCGCTAAGCCACAATCTATTTCACGTGATGATATGGACCAAGAAGTTGTTGATCGTGAACGTGCAATTTTTGCAGAGCAAGCCCGTGAATCAGGCAAGCCTGCTGAAATCGTTGAAAAAATGGTAGAAGGTCGCATTCGTAAGTTCTACGAAGAAGCATGCCTTGTTGATCAAACGTTCGTTATTGATGGCGATTCTAAAGTATCAAAAGCCATTGAAGCTGCAGGCAAGGACGCTGGGGGCTCAATGACATTAAAAGGGTTCTCTTTGTTTGTTCTTGGTGATGGCATCGAAAAAGAAGAAGAAGACTTTGCTGCTGAAGTTGCCGCCGTTGCTGGTAACTAAGCTCAAGTTCGTCTCTGTTTAAGTCCCAACCGCAGCCCGTTACATATTAATTGGCTGCGGTTGGTCGTATCTGGTGTATAAGGATGCTAAAAGTTTACGATACAAATATATCGACTTACCAACAAATGAACACATAGCAGGGGATGCACATGTCGAATGAGCCTAAATACCACCGAGTTTTACTCAAACTCTCTGGCGAAGGGCTTATGGGACAACAAGAATTTGGGCTTGAGCCTTCAACCGTCGCCCGCATTTGCAAAGAAGTTAAATCCGTTCACGATCAAGGCGTTCAAGTCAGCTTAGTTATTGGAGCTGGAAACATTTTTCGTGGTGTATCAGGAGCTGAGCTTGGGATTGAGCGAACCAGCGCTGACTATATGGGCATGTTGGCTACCGTTATTAATGCCATTGCTGTTCAAAGTGCGCTTGAAGGCATGGGCGTTAACACCCGCGTTTTATCTGCTATCCCAATGTCGACCGTATGCGAGCCTTATATCCGCCGCCGCGCCGTCCGACACATGGAGCGGGGACGGGTTGTCATTTTTGCAGCAGGAACCGGAAACCCCTTTTTCACCACAGATACAGCAGCAGCATTAAGAGCCGTCGAGATGGGATGTGACGCTTTGTTAAAAGGCACACAGGTTGATGGTGTTTATGATAGCGACCCCAAACATAATCCAGACGCCAAGCGATTCGACGAATTATCATACCAAGACGTGCTGAGCCGTGATTTAAGAGTTATGGATACATCAGCAATCGCCTTGGCTCGCGACAACAAGGTTCCAATTCTAGTGTTTTCCATCCACAATCCGGGTGGGTTTTCAGAAGTTGTTTCCGGCGGTGGAAAATATACAATAATCAAGTGATGCCAAATCAAGTGGAGAGGCAATATGAGTGACGCAGTCAACCTAAACGAATTAAAAAAAGATACCTCCAGGCGGATGGAGGGGGCTGTAGATAAGCTACATCAAGAGTATGGTGGATTGCGCACCGGACGTGCTGTAACCAGTTTGCTTGATCCAATTACTGTTCAAGCTTATGGCACTGCTACTCCCCTAAACCAAGTCGGTACGGTTAGCGTTCCTGAGCCTCGTATGTTGTCGGTTCAAGTCTGGGATAAAAGCTTAGTCTCATCTGTGGAAAAAGCCATTATGGATTCAGGCCTTGGTCTTAATCCATCATCCGATGGCCAAATGGTTCGGGTTCCAATTCCAGCTTTGACCGAAGATCGCCGGGGTGAGTTAGCAAAAGTTGCTGCAAAATATGCAGAGGATGCACGCGTTTCAATTCGTAATGTTCGCCGCCATGCGATGGACGGCCTGAAGGCCGCTGAAAAAGATGGCAATATTTCTCAAGACGAACACCGTGAATTTTCGGATGAAATTCAAAAACTAACTGATGGTTTTGTTGGTAAAGTTGACGAGAGCCTGAAAAATAAAGAACAAGAAATTATGCAGGTCTAATTCAATGGAGTCTGCATCCCATAAAATTGATCAAACGCTTCCGCCACCTGTCCATGTTGCGATTATTATGGATGGGAATGGCCGGTGGGCAAAGGCGCGTGGCTTGCCACGGTCTGCAGGTCATAAGCGAGGTGCAGAATCAGTACGTAAATCTGTAAAAGGGGCCATTTCGAGCGGTGTTTCTTATTTAACCTTGTTTGGGTTTTCTTCTGAAAACTGGAAACGCCCCCCAGATGAAATCCACGATTTAATGGGCTTGTTACGTCTATATTTAAAGTCAGAAATAAAAGACCTTCATAAAGAAGGCGTTCGTTTGCTTATCATTGGCGATCGGGAAAATTTAGATAAAGACATTATTAAACTTATCCAGTCATCAGAAGAAATGACACAAAACAACACCCGCCTAACTCTGATCATTGCTTTGAGTTACGGAGGGCGGGCTGAAATTTTACACGCTGCAAAACAAATAGCAAAAGACATAGCCCAAGGCGATTTACAGATTTCAGATATTGATGAAGACGCGCTTTCTGACCGTTTATTCACAAAAGATATACCAGATCCTGATTTATTAATTCGGACCAGTGGCGAACAACGCTTGAG
>JAPKAX010000131.1 GCA_028825025.1 Rhodospirillales bacterium
GGCTCCCGCAGCAGATAATCCGTGGTTCACCGTCCCCAGAGATGCGGCGATTGAGCAGTTGGGCAAACCCCCGCCTGCCGATTCGACAGATCCCGGCCCGTTTGCATTTTCTGACACGGATCGTGTTTTGGGTATTTTTGTGCAAGCCGGACTGGTGCCCTGCACGGCAGAAACAGAGGACATTAACCTTTTTTATTCAGGTACCATCGATCAAGCGGCATCCTTGGCTTGCAGCATAGGCCCGGCGGTTCGAATTGTTAAGGCGTTCGAGGGTACGGCTGAAGACATTGGAGCGATTGAGCGTAAAACGGTCGAGGGATTCGAAAAATTTGCCGCAGATGGAGGCGTGCGTGTTCCAGCGGTCGTCAATTTTTTTAGTGCCGTTAAGTCATAACATCAAAAGCCAATGGTTAGAAAAGTTAAGTCCGTGCTTTTGCCACAAGCGCCACCAATTGGGCGCGGGCCTCGGTTGCGTTGGTGAGCGGGGATGCGAAGGGAAGGCGGGCTAAGCGCTCGTCCTTCATTAAATCAACCCCGTGGGCATCGATGCCAATCATTTTCCAGCCCTGACCTTTGCGCCGAAGCAGCTTGTTTGCGTACAAATCAATGGCGTCAGAGTGATCTGTGTTCATGTGCTCAATGATATCAGCTTCGGAACTAGTCATTTGTTGGGCCAGCTCAGGCGCGGTTATAAATTCACGACCACGATACCAAACCGCACTTGCGAACCCGCCGACATAGTGGGCCCGCTCAACCTTCATATGATAGAAATTAAAATCGCCAAACCCTGAATACATTTTGGCCCTAGGGTGGCGGGCTAAAAAGCGCTTTGCATGGGCGGCATCTTTGGTTTTTTTGATTTTCCCAACCAGCGTCACCCGTGGCCCGGTTTGTGGATTTTTGCGGCCTGAGGTTTGTTCCACCAACAGGGACGCGCGGGGGTCCGCTTTTAAGTTTCGGGCATGGTCTGAAATATCGGAAAACAAAAAAATCGGGCAGCCCAGCTGATCCGGAGCATAGGTCACGAACGAGGCATACGGCCAGCCGTCATGTGTTGATAAAGCCGTCGATAAAGCCGCCGACCGCCCAGCCCGCACCAGTTGGCGCGAATGGGTGATAGCTTCTAATTTTTTAACTGCCATAGCAGATCCAGATACTAGGTTTCAAGTTCAGCCGTATAGCGCTGGTAAAAAGTCCCACTTAACCAGCCCAGCATAACCCAAAAAATCGCCCCTGTGACAATCGAAGCCGCAGCAAATTGCGCAGCTAACTCAGCTGGGACAAGACCGCCAAATTCTTCTGGATGGGGCGCGCCAATGGCGTGGGGTAGTGCGATAACAATCAGTCCAGCAGCAAAGAATAAAGCATCTTTACGAAAGATCATCAGCCATAGCCCAAGCGCTGTAGATGCCGCGGCAGCTAACCACCAGGTTTGGCGTGCTACTAATTCAGCAGCCATTGATCCCGGAATTTCAGGTGCCAGACCTAAACTGGGCGATAAGGTGAAAATAGCAAACCCAGCCATACCCCAAATCACGCCCGTTCGGCCGTTTATTTTGTCGCTTTGCATCGTATAGCTGGCAACCAAAAGCAAGGCAAATCCAACACCTAAAAGAACGTTGGCTAAGGCTGTGTAGGCAAAGCGCTCAATTCCGTTTTCTGGGGCCCATTGTTTTTCGCCCGCAGCATCGTGTGTCTCTTTGCCATGGGCCAAAATGTAAGACGCCAGCTTAAATTGTCCGTCTGAGGCGTCGGCGTTCTCATACTCTTCCGCTTGAAAAATCAGCGGTGTCGTGATTACCTCTTGAACAAGCGAAATTCCTACGCCGCCGAGTAAACCCGTCAGCAGCGCAGCCGTAAAAATAGCTTTAAACACGTTTTAGTGGCAGGGAAACGCGAAGGCGTGGCGCGCGTCGTGCGTGGCGTTATGGACGGTGGTGGAATTCGCAAATCCAGCGCTCAGCACCAAAAAGGCACCAACCATTAGGGCCGCAATCACTGGAGCCACACGGTTTGCAATGACTGGAACGGTATATTGCTTAATAGCTTTAGCTTGTGTTTTCATCTTTATAATCCTCCGTTATGGCCAATTCGACCAAATGTATCAACTGTCATGACAACAGCACGATTTAGCGGCAGGTCTCCTGGCTCACGGTTCTTTGATGATATTGGCCTTCCCGGTTTCCCAGTGGCATTAGTAATATCAACTCGCCGTTCACAGTTGCGGGGACAGCTCCGGCTCGGGTTCCCTAATGGGTAAACCCTTCCGTATTCCCTTTTAAGCCCCAGACTTTCTCGTCCAATCGGGGCGCCGCTTAAGGCTAATATAGTGGGCAACCGGGGCTTTGGTCAATCGATGATAGCGAGTTTGCCACAATCGGACTAAAATTTTGCCATAATTGCTGTTTAGGAAGGTTGCTATGGGCACAATTGAAGGCCTAAATAGAGATAAATGACATATGAGGTTCCCCTATGACGGCTACTATCGCACTTGTTGATGACGATCAAAACATTCTGGTATCGCTTTCTGCTGCCCTGGTGGATGAAGGATACAAAGTCGATACCTATGGCGATGGCGCTGAAGCCTTAGAAGGTTTAGTCCGCAAACGAGTTGATTTGGCCATTTTAGATATTAAAATGCCGCGCATGGATGGCTTGGAATTGCTAACGGAACTCCGCCACAAAGATAAATTACCGGTGATCTTTTTAACCTCAAAAGATGATGAAGTTGATGAGATTATGGGCCTTCGCTTGGGTGCGGATGATTATATCAAAAAGCCTTTTTCTCAGCGATTGTTGCTGGAACGCATTCGCGCTGTGCTTCGTCGCCATGAAGCGAAGTCGGACGATGAAAATGGAGATAGCATTATGCGGCGCGGGGATTTGGTTTTGGACCCGGCGCGGCATTTGTGTTCGTGGAAAGGCGACGAGATCAATTTGACGGTAACGGAGTTTTTAATTGTTGAAGCCTTGGCACGCCGCCCGGGTCACGTCAAAAACCGCGATCAATTGATCGATGCGGCGTATGGCGAACATATTTACGTCGATGACCGCACCATCGACAGCCACATCAAGCGGTTGCGCCGGAAATTTAAGGCCGTTGATGACGAATTTGCCGGGATCGATACGCTGTATGGCGTTGGTTATCGCTATACCGTGGTCTGACTCTTAGATGGAAACGGGGGCAGATACATCATATAAAAAACGGCGGCGGATTAGCTTCATTTCACCAATCACCCGGCGTATTTTGGCCGTTAATGTGCTGGCGCTTGGTATATTGGTCGCGGGTATTTTGTTTTTGGATGAATACAAAAATAATTTGATTGAAGCTGAATTGTCGGCCCTTGCGACGCAATCGGAAATGTTTGCCGTGGCGTTGAGTGAAGGGGCGGTGACAGAAACGGCATCGGGGCATTACCGGGTTTCGAACATATCCAAACAAATGGTCCGCAGATTGGTTAAAACAACGGGCACACGGGCCCGTTTATTTCGCCTAGATGGTCAAATCATTGCCGATTCTAGGCGTTTGGTTGGGGCCGGTCGGATGATCGAAATTGAAGAGCTTCCCCCGGCTAAAGAGTCCGTTAGCATGCTGAGCAAAGCCTTTGATTTGTTTGACCATATTATGTTGAGGTTTTTACCGGGCCGACAATTCCCACCATATATAGAGCGCCCTGTTCAACGCATCACCGATTATCCTGAAGCGGTTGCGTCATTAGATGGGGAATACATCAAATCAATTAAGGCGGGTAAGGGAGACCTGCTTGTGTTGAGTGTTTCGGTACCAGTGCAACGCTACAAACAGGTTTTGGGTGCATTGATGCTGACCAAAGGGTCCAGCGTCATTGATGCTGCACTGTATGAAGTGCGCAGGCGAATTTTAGAAGTTTTTGCCGTGGCGATTGCGGTCACGGTATTGTTGTCGATTTATTTGTCGGGAACCATCGCCCGGCCCTTAAAGCGCTTAGCCGCAGCCGCTGAATTGGTCAGTAATGATTTTGGCCGTCAGCACCAAATCCCTGATATGTCGGCTAGGCGCGATGAGATTGGCGAATTGGCAACCACTTTGCGTGAAATGACAGATGCATTGTGGGCGCGGATGGATGCAACCGAGCGCTTTGCTGCTGACGTTGCACACGAGATTAAAAACCCCCTAACGTCGTTGCGCAGCGCGGTTGAAACCGCCGCTCGGCTAAAAGACCCAGAACAGCAAGCCAAGCTAATGACCATTATTCAAGAAGATGTGGTTCGTTTGGACCGGTTGATTAGCGATATTTCCGATGCGTCGCGCTTAGATGCGGAGCTGTCACGAACCAAATTTGATTTGGTCAATATGGGGGCGATGCTGGCAACGCTTGCCGATATGCATAACGATTATAACGCGAGTTCACCAAAGGTACGATTGGAACGTATTGATGGGGATAAAGGCTCGTTAATGGTGGCGGGTATGGATGGTCGTTTGGCTCAGGTTTTCCAAAATTTAATTACAAATGCCCTTTCCTTCAGCCCCAAGCAAGGGCGTATAACGCTGGCGGTGGCGCGAACGGGCTCAGAAATCTGTATCCATGTCGATGACGAAGGACCGGGAATCCCAACGGGGTTAGAACAGAAAATTTTCGAGCGGTTTTATACGGAACGACCGGATTTGGAAAAATTTGGCACCCATTCTGGCTTGGGATTAAATATATCAAAACAAATTGTTGAAGCACATGAAGGCTCAATTATCGCATCAAACAGAACCGGTACTGATGGTGAAGTGGTTGGGGCCCGGTTTAGCGTGTCTTTGCCAAAGGCGGAAACATGACAGCTAACGCCACCCAAATTCATGCAACATGCATCAGTATCGATGGCATTGGATTGATATTACGCGGCCCATCGGGCAGTGGAAAATCAGACTTAGCCTTGCGGTTGATGGAGCGCTCAGCCCAATTGATTTCTGATGATCGGGTTGATTTGATTTGCGAAGACGGGGTGTTGATCGGCCGCGCACCGGACCGGTTAAGTGGTTTATTAGAAGTCCGGGGTGTTGGGATTATTGAGGTTCCGTATGGGGAGAGCGCACGGGTTTGGGGGCTGATCGATTTGGTTAATAGAACCGAAATTGAACGCTTGCGGGACACCCGGATAGAAATTTTATGTGGCGTCGAGCTCCCATGTTATCTAATAGATCCTTCGGCGTCGTCAGCCGAGGCGAAAGTCAGGCTTGTCAGCGGGCTCGTCTCAGGCTCTATTATGCGGACCGATGACTGAAACCAATGATCATACTCAAAACAACGCACACGATGATGTTCAAGGTGCGTCCCAAGACGCGGCGCGAATTGTCCTTGTCACGGGCATCTCAGGTGCGGGCAAAAGCTCGGCCCTAAACGCCTTTGAAGACATGGGCTACGAAGCCATTGATAATGTCCCTATATCGTTAATTGACCGCCTGATTTCACCCGGTGGGTTTGAAGATAATACGGCAATTGGAATTGATATCCGAACCCGTGATTTTAATGCCAAAGCGGTGCTAAAAAAAATTGCAGGGTTAACCCGTCGCCAAGAAGCCAATATCGAAATGGTTTTTTTGGATTGCGATGATGAAATTTTGGTCCGCCGTTATGAAGAAACCCGCAGGCGCCATCCCTTGGCTAAAGATCGCCCGGTATCAGACGGAATT
The DNA here is from genome assembly GCA_028825025.1 of Rhodospirillales bacterium. Lineage (GTDB taxonomy): Bacteria > Pseudomonadota > Alphaproteobacteria > Rhodospirillales > Casp-alpha2 > JABMNT01. The sequence goes on from JAPKAX010000131.1 coordinate 5,660, forward strand.
TGCCAAGAACGCCAGCAAATTGAAGCGTTGCGCGAACATGCAACGTTGTTAATCGACACGTCTGAAATGAAATTAGGCGACTTGAAACGGACCTTGGATGGTCAGTTTGGGCTGAACAGGGCGGGCGGTTTGTCAGTCTTTATTTCATCATTTGGATTTAAAAATGGCCTTCCCCGCGATGCGGATTTGGTCTTTGATGTTCGGTTTTTGAAAAATCCGTATTACGATATTGATTTGCGGCCCTTATCGGGCAAAGACAGCGAAGTCGCAGATTATATTCTGTCCGATGAGGGCTTCGATCCGTTTTTTGGAAAACTAGTCGATATGCTCAATTTTTTGTTAGAGCGTTATGACGATGAAGGGAAGAGTTATTTGACCATTGCCATTGGCTGCACTGGGGGGCATCATCGATCGGTTTTTACTGCCGAACAGCTTGCAAAATCGCTTCAAGAGCATAAGTTTCCGGTCCAAGTAAAACATCGGGATATCCGTGAAGTGTAAAATTGAGTCCCCAATTCAAGGATTGGATGATATGACATTAATTCAGAATTTACGGCGTAAAAGGACACTTATATTATGATCGGTTTAGTGCTGGTAACCCATGGACGGTTGGCGGAAGAATTGATTTCAGCTTTGGAACACGTTGTTGGCCCCCAAACCAATGTGACTGCTGTTTGTATTGGTCCGGATGATGACATGGAAGTCCGGCGCAGTGAAATATTGGGCAGTGCAATTAAGGCAAATGAGGGCGATGGAGCTGTTGTATTAACCGATATGTTTGGTGGAACGCCGTCTAATTTGGCAATTTCGATTATGGATAAAGCCAAAATTGAAGTGATTGCAGGGGTTAATTTACCAATGTTGATCAAATTGGCCTCGGTACGTGAAAAAGAGACGTTGGAACAAGCTATTGTCAGCGCTCAAGAAGCCGGCCGAAAATATATCAATATTGCTTCACAATTGTTGGCTCAGGGCGACTAGTGTCAGTAAGCCCGATAAAGCGCGCAGTAACGATTGCTAATCAGCGCGGGCTTCATGCCCGTGCCGCTGCAAAGTTTGCACAATTGGCATCGGAATTCGAAGCTGAAATTAGCGTCAGCCGATGCGGGCAAATGGTATCCGCACGCTCAATAATGGGTTTGATGATGTTGGGCGCGGCCATTGGCTGCGATATTGAATTGGACGCCCAGGGTAACGATGCGGAACAAGCAATGCAGGCCGCAATCGAGCTCATTGAAGGTAAATTCGGCGAAGATTAAGGGTGTTAGGGAAATGTGTGAGTAAAGAACTACGCTTTACAGGACTTGGCGTTTCGCCCGGCATTGCATCGGGCATTGCTCATGTACGCGAAATGGGCATTGTCGATATCCCTGAATATGTAATTAAAAAGAAAGACGTAAAAACTGAAGAAGACCGGTTGGTTCGGGCCGTCAAACTTGCCCAACGCCAAGTTCGTCGTTTGCAAAGCCGGGCTAAAGAAATGGCTAATGGCGCGGGTGAGGAACTGTGGGCTTTATTGGATGCATATTTATTAATGCTCGATGGATCCCGTTTAGTTCGGGGCGCAGAAAAGCGCATTGGCGAGCAACGGATTAATGCTGAAGCCGCCATTCAAATGGAAATTGCTCAAATTTCTGGAGCCTTTCAGGCGATGGATGATGCGTATATCGCAGCCAGGTTGGATGATATCCGTGAAGTTGGAAACCGAATTCTCTTGAATTTGGGCAAACACCCGCTCAGGCCGCTCAGCGCGTTGCCAAAGGGTAGTATTGTGATTGCGGAAAATTTAAGTCCGGCTGATATGGCGCAATTGGACCCGACCAGTGTGAGCGGAACCGGCACTCTTTTGGGCGGAGCCGAAGGCCACACGGCTATTATGGCCCGCGCGTTAGCCATCCCAAGCGTTTTGGGGGCGGTTGGGCTAATGGGCGGGGTGCGAACCGGCGCCCGGGTGCTTATTGACGGATCTGCGGGTTTAATTGTTGTTAATCCCAACGCCGATACGCTGAAACGGTTTGATAAACGCCGGGCTGAATTAGACAAAGTATCAATACGCTTAGCCCGCTTAAAAACCCAACCAGCGATTAGCCGCGATGGCACTGAAATCCGCTTGCAAGCGAACGTCGAGCTGCCCATTGAGATGGCTATGGTTGAACAAGTTGGAGCCCAAGGGGTTGGTTTGTTGCGCAGTGAATTTATGTTCATGAACCGCCGAACATTGCCCAGCGAAGATGAGCAGTTTGCCATTATGCGACAAATTGTTGAAGGCATGAACGGCTATCCAGTGACAATTAGAAGCTTGGATGTTGGGGCGGACAAGGCATCCCAAGCGGTGATTGGGGAAATGGATGATAGTGCGACAACAGCGCTTGGTGTAAGGGGGATTAGGCTTTCTTTGCTGAAACCAGAATTGTTAGAAACGCAGTTCCGGGCGATGTTGCGGGCATCAAACTATGGGCCTATTCGAATTTTATTGCCCATGGTTTCAACCGTTAAAGAGGTGCAACAAGCGCGTAAAATTCTAGAAAGTGCGGCGGCCAAATTAAAACGTAAAAAGATCAAAATTCCGTCTGCCTTGCCTCCGTTGGGGACGATGATTGAGGTGCCTGCCGCTGCCTTAGCTGCCGATGCATTGGCCCAAGTTAGTGATTTTTTGGCCATCGGGTCGAACGATTTAACTATGTACACTCTTGCTGTTGACCGGGCGAATGAGCACGTAGCAGGTTTGTTTGATACTCTTCATCCTGCCGTTTTAAGGCTTATTCAATTTACAACAGGTGCCGCCATGAAGGCGCGGATTCCAGTGAGTATTTGTGGTGAAATGGCGGGCGACCCTAAACTGACGGCATTGCTCATTGGTTTGGGGCTGCGGGAACTTTCTATGTCACCGGCTAATATCCCTCGGGTTAAACAGCGCATTCGTGAAATGGATGCCGTTGCAGCATCTAATCGGGCTAATTTGATTATGGATCAGGTCGATTCGGGGCGGATCAGAATGCTTTTGGAAGATTTTAACACGTTGGCTTAAGCTATCTGTCGAGATCTATTCATTTCATCTTCACAGAAATGTTATTAACAGTGTTACCTGGGCGTCTATTTTTACGCTAGATTAGCGTTTAAAATTAGTAAACCATCCAAATTATATTTGAATAGAAGTTGAGAGCTAGAAGTTTTGAACGATCCTCGAATAACGCAAGCGCCAGACGCCCCTAAAGTAGCGCCTAAAAGTTGTTTCACCATTGGTAAAATCATACCAATTTCTGTTGCGGTTTTAGCCATTATCACCTTTTTTGTTATGGGCTTTGATCAGTATTTATCGTTT
>JAPKAX010000385.1 GCA_028825025.1 Rhodospirillales bacterium
ATGAAATAATTTAAGACTGGTTTAAATAAAGCCAACCCCGAACCAAAAACTATATATATGAGTTTGCTTACATGGACATGACAAAACTACAACTTTTACCTCCCATTGGTGGGGCAATCATCTCAATTGGTTTAGGAACAGCCTCAGCCCTTTTGGGGCAGCTCGCAATCCGCACATGGATCGGAATTACGCCATCACTGATCTGGGTTTTCATTGGTTCTGGCATCATTAGCGCTGTACTCGGGCACGTCTTCAAGCTTCCCAAATGGTGGATTCCGGTTAATTTTGCATTCCCGATTGCGGCATATCTCAGCCTGTCCGCATCCATCCCATCTTGGGTGTATTTGATGTGTTTTCTAACTTTGGCGTTGGTGTACTGGAATGCCGCTGGGGAACGGGTTCCGCTTTATCTATCCAATCCAACCACATGGCGCGCACTTGACAATCTAACCCAGCAACATAGCGGGGCTTTTTTAGACTTAGGCTGTGGATTAGGGGGGATTCTTTTTTATCTGGCGAAACGTCATCCACAAAAGTTATACGTCGGTATAGAATCAGCACCACTACCATTTCTATTTGCAAAAGCTCGCCAAATTTTGACCCATCAAGCCAATGTTGACATCCGCTACGGCGATTTTTGGAAACAAGACTTCAGTGCATATAGCACTATATATGCCTTTTTATCGCCCGCTCCAATGGCCCGGGTTTTCGAAAAAATTTCTCAAGAAATGCCAAAAGGAGGGACGTTTATCAGCAATTCCTTCGCGGTCCCTGAAATTCAACCAAAAGACATTATAACGCTTGAAGATAGTCGACAAACAGAGTTGCTTATTTGGATTTTTTGATCGAAAGCAAATTCAACATAGATTAAATAGGCGTAGTATCATTTTGTTCAATTCAGATTTCATTTTTCTGAATTTACAGACCGACCAATGCACTCACTTTAAGGAATAGAGACACTCATGCCTCAGCCAGACCACATCGTAAAAATTGACCTCCCAAAAACCAATTCTCTTGATGACGATATTCAAAAATATCTTCAAATCTGTAAAGAAAATCTGGGCATGGTGCCGAACGTGCTTGCTGCTTACACAGCAAAGCCAAAAAAATTCCGCCAGTTCACAAAAACTTATAATCAGTTGATGCTCGATGAGCAGGAAACCCAACTCAGCAAGCTTGAACGTGAAATGATTGCCGTTGTCGTTTCATCAGCCAACCGATGCTATTATTGTTTGGTTGCCCACGGTCAAGCCGTCCGTGAATTGTCGAACGATGCTCAGTTGGGTGAAATGATGGTCATGAACTACAAAGTTGCCCAAGTTTCAAAGCGCCAACGAGCAATGCTTGATTATGCGTGGAAACTGACAAAAGCCCCGTTTGAAATTAGTGATTCAGACCGCGATGCCTTGCGCCAGGAAGGATTTAACGATGGCGATATTTTTGATATTACCGACGTTGTTGGGTTCTTTAATTACACCAACCGCATGGCGCATGGTTTGGATATGATGCCTAACGCTGAATATCACAGCATGTCGCGCTAATCTTCGCCAACATCCAAAGACCGCGCGCCCATCGTGCGACAAGCGTATGACCTCGAAGGGATTGATGTTGAATATCGTGTTTATCCCGCAGCACGTTCATTCAAACTTGCCTAAACAGGGATTCTAGATGGAACCATTCCGTGGGCAAAAAGAGCAAGGCGCGAAATTGACTTTGAGGCTTACCCAGCTAACTAAGTTAAATACTGATTAACCCACTGTTTTATCATTCTTAATTGAGCTTGCGGTTTAGGGTTGTTAAAACACCACTCACATTCCTTC
>JAPKAX010000132.1 GCA_028825025.1 Rhodospirillales bacterium
GTGTTCATTCGTGACACCTATAGGGGAGCGGCCCGCGATAAAAGCATGATATCGGTGGGCTGTGAAAAGTCGTACTCCGAATCAGAGGTCACGGTCCATTATGTCAGGCCCGTAGGGCATTAAAAATCAGCCTCAAGACCGTGATAAAGAGCAGAATTTAGGTCACGTCATCAAACCGCCGCGTGGGAATTTTTGGCATCGACCACTCATCAAAAGGCATGCCCAAAAAGATCAAGCCTGTGCCAATAACGCCCTAGCCGATTAGAGGGAGTGTCTATATTCCATAGCTGGCGAGCACTGTGGTTTGTACAACAGACATGTTGACAAAAAACATTGAGACCACGGCAATGAAGGTCAATCTGGCTAATTTTATAGTATTCAAAAAGGTGATGGACACAGGGGCGGAAATACCCGCAGCACCTTGCAATGTACCACCGATAAAGCCGACCGATGGCCCAAAGTTCCGCGCTGTGTCCAATGGTAAAATCCAATCGGATTTTAATCGACGAAATATCAAATAGGCAACAACAATGGTGCTGAGAATGAGCGACAGAAGCGAGGGCGAAAGATAGGCTAACTTGGTTGTCCCAACTACTGCCCCAAGCAGGCCAAAGCCCGCGAATGCCCAAGCAAACATGCCGGTGGTTTGGTGGCTGCGAAATTTCCAACTATGCCAAACATTGGATGGAAAATTAGGAATGGTGAAGGCTGCGACGGCTGTGGGCACATCATACAGGAGCGAAATGATGGGAATGGCGATGATCGGAGCTCCTGCCCCAGTGGCACCCTTTAACACGCCGCCGAAATAAAACGCTGGCACCAAGCAGGCGATATTGAACCAATCCATCAATATTGATCCGATACCGCAACCTGCAACCCGCAAGTCGAGTAGAACTTGGCGTTTTTCCTCTCGGATCACTCGCAGCGCGCGTTGCAACGCGCTGGGCAAGTCCTGAGGGTTGAGCACCTGCTCAGCATGAGCGCGGGACGCCTGAGCTATCATTGAAAAATTCGGTGCCGGTTCGAGAGAGGTAAGGGGCATAGTATTCGACTGGGCGGCCGTGCCATCCGGATAGGCCTTCACAACCGATCGGCGCACCGCATTCCACATGCCGTTGTTTTTAATAATTATCAAAATAGGCAGTTCCAATGCTTTGGCAATTTGATGACAGGCTGTTGGATTGGTAAACATATAAGACCCATCGCCCACCATCGAAATCACCAATCGATTACGATCCGCCAATTGCGCCCCAAGCGCCGCAGGAATAGCCCAACCCAAACCATCGGCATGGACGTTGAAAAAGACCCGGTTGGGGCCAGAAAGGGACATATACTGCGGTAAAAGCCCCAGCTCGGTGAAGGCCACGGCTTCTTCATCCATAATGTCTGATATGCATTTGCTCCACTTCCGGCCTGCTGACTTTTGTTTTTAAAATTGATCTTGATTTTAGAAAGGTGCTCTCCCAGAAAACGTAAGCACTTTCCTGAAACACGTTTTTGCTGCTTCTGTGTTGAATTCCATGAGCGGGTATGAAATTATTTAGTGTGATGACAGCTAAGAATAATTCGAGTATCAAAAAATGAATAAAAATAGTACTCGAACCTCAAATTATAATAAATTTTTGGGCAGGAAAACTTTGTATTTACCTAAGCATATAGATAGAAAACGTAAATCTGCGTGGTTGGGCCATATCCCATTTAGCCATTCATTTATTAAAAAAATCAATCCAAATAAATTTGTTGAGTTAGGTACTCATCATGGGGGGAGCTATTTTTCGTTTTGTGATAGTGTCTTGAAAAACAGCCTTTAAACAACATGTTATGCCGTAGATACGTGGGAGGGAGAAGAACATGCCGGGTTCTATGAAGAGGATGTGTATCAATTTGTTGATAATTACAACAAATTAAATTTTAGTCACTTTTCCAACTTACTCCAAATGACTTTCGAAGGTGCGGTAAAGAAATTCGACGATCAATCAGTGGACTTAATTCATATCGACGGTTTTCATAGCTATGAGGCCGTTCATAGTGATTACGAAACCTGGAAACAAAAAATGTCACCAAATGGATTTATGTTATTTCACGATACCTCAGTGGAACAACCAGGGTTCGGTGTGAAGCGGTTCTGGAATGAGTTGATGAATAAATACCCCAACCAGTGTTTTGAATTTTATCATAGTCATGGCTTAGGAGTTTTTTCACTGGATAGTGGTTCTCCAATTTCTGAAAAATTAGGCTTCACAATGGGACGCGAAAGTGAATATAGGCAACGCTATGAAAAGCAAGCTGTAATACTAGGCCGTACTATGAAATGGCTTCCAAAGCCTTTGTGGCATCTGATTTACTGAGCTATCTGATCTGATGTGTAGTAAATGTTTAATCTTATGACTATTTTTCTGTTATTTGCAGCCCATGATTAGATTGTGAGCTTAGTTGGAGCTCGGTTAAAACTTCGGGTAACGGAGGAGGTAAAGCACCATCAAGGACTGCACGTAGGAATGTTTCACGCCAAATCAGACTTACAGGCTCACCACTTTTTTTTAGAACAGGATAATTTAGGTGTCCTGCAGAAAGAATTGGAAACGTACTGTAAGGTTGTAATTTTTCCAGTACACTGGCTATGAATTTGTCAACGGTTAAGCGCCAATTGGATCCCTTTCCTGTCGCAAGAATTTGTGCCTCTATGTTTAGCTTTGGGTCTACAACCGACATATAGTTCAATATTTCCCTAATATTTAAATCATCTGTTTTAGAAATCATGTTTTTGAAGACATCAGGTGGAAATAATGCTCCCATAGATATACCGGCATCGTTAAGCGCTTTGCCAAACCCACGTTCGCCTCTTCGTATGACTTTATATTTGTTAGAAGTTAGGCGTATCGAGTCCCAAAAATGACAGAATTCTGGTTGATCAAGCACTGACCCGCGAATTGAAAAGAAATAAGATTCTAAAAAGGCAACTTTTCCTTTCTCACGTAAAATTGTACCCACCACATCAAATGGCGCGGCTTCTGCACGCTCAATTAGCTGGTCATTAGGCCAAATAGGAAACCAGACGCTGTCGTTCATGATAATTAAACGATCAGTTTTAATGCCATCGCTACGGAGTATTAATAGGCCGTCGCGGTAACCACCAAAATCATAACCAAAGTTGGGCCGCTCCATCACTCGCCAGACATGGGATTGAAGTGATAACATGTCAATTTCTGAAATAGGAGCATTTGATACTACGAATGGTGCATACCCATTTGAAATTAAATGCTTTAATGTCATAAAAAACGAATTGGCTAATCCATTTGGCTGCCAGCAAAGCACAATTGCAACTTTGGAGTTTAAGGGTATTTCTCCTTCAGTTATTTTAAACCTTCGCGCCAACGCAATATCATGTTTCCGGCGCGCAAATGGTTCCCAAATAGCTTCAGGTATAATCTGAAATTGCTGTCGCAATCTCTCCAATTCTCTTTTTAATTTCCAACCCGGAATCATTCGACGTCCTGACAGATAAATCGCAAAGTACAAAATAACGCTATTTCTGAATTTAATACAATTAGCGAGATAATTTCGTGTTGATCTTAGTAATTGTTTTTAATTTTTCGGTTATTGATTGGTAAGAACTGCAAAGCCTTCAGTACTTTTTTTTGGCCTCATTTATTTTTCACAGGAACGGTTAGTGCTTGGTGGGTATTGAAAATCATAAAATAGATCTTTGCATTGAACATACTTTTGATTTCAAGTTACTCTACCGCAAAATATGATAAGAATAACGTTTTAGAATAACTAAAATTCGCTTTAAACGATTGGTGCATTGGCGACATTCTTTTGCTGTCTGAATTTGGAGCTTCTAAAATAAGTACCCACTCTGATTTTGAAACTTTAAATTAAAGTATATTAACAAATTGCATAAGCGGTCCATGATAAATTTGGTTGATTTGTACATCGTTCCCAATTTATTTATAGACTTAGATATCTATGAACCTTGCAGACGTTTATTCGAACTTAAAGATCTGACAGGGTTGTCATGTTAATCCCGATTGGAATTTAGATTGGGAGGAGATATGGTTTTTTTCTGGAAATTTAAACGCGCTTCAGTGTCTTGAGGTAAGTTGAATGATTGACCATACTTGAACTAATAATAGTTCAAGGAAGAGGAAACTGAATTGGTCATGATTAAGACTTCTTTACCTGAGGTCAAACTTATTAAAACACGCCGTTATGCTGATGACCGAGGTTTTTTTGCGGAAATTTATAGCCATCGAGTTTATGCTGCTTTAGGAATATCTGATATTTTTGTTCAAGATAATCATTCGGTTTCTGAGCAGACGGGTACTTTGCGCGGATTACATTTCCAGGTGCCGCCACATGCTCAGGGAAAGCTAGTGCGCTGTGGTCGAGGGTCTATTTTTGATGTCGCTGTCGATATCCGTAGGGGCAGTCCAACCTATGGTAGCTGGGTGGGCTATGAATTGACTGCTGAAAATGGCCATCAACTCTATATTCCCGGTGGGTTTGCTCATGGGTTTCAGACACTTAAACCTGACAGCGAGATCGTGTATAAATGTACACAATATTATGCCTCAGAAGCTGAGGGTGCAGTTCGATGGGACGACCCTGATATCAAAATAAACTGGCCATTAAATGACATCAGTGTTCTGAGTGAGAAAGATATGGCAGCCCCCTTTTTAGCAGCTCTGGACAGTCCGTTTGCATGGGATGGTGTGTAATGAAAATCTTAGTGACTGGGGGAGCGGGTTTCATAGGGTCCGCCGTGGTGCGTCTGGCTATTATGCGTGGCCATACTGTAATAAATGTTGACGTTCTAACTTATGCGGCATGCTTGGAAAATGTAGCATCGGTATCCGAAAACCCTCTTTATAAACTTGAGAAAGTTGATATCCGCGATGGTGAAGAACTTGACCGTATATTTGTGAAGTATGCGCCAGATCTAGTTATGCATCTAGCGGCTGAAAGCCATGTTGACCGTTCGATAGACGCGCCCGCTGATTTCATTGAAACTAACATTACGGGAACATTCAACGTGCTTGAAGCCGCTCGTAAATACTGGGATGCAACAGGTAAGCCAAAGGCCTTCCGCTTTCACCATATTTCAACGGATGAGGTTTTTGGCTCATTGCCATCCAATAAATCGATCCACTTTACTGAAAACACAGCCTACGATCCGCGTAGCCCGTATGCAGCCTCAAAAGCTAGCGCCGATCATCTTGTACGGGCATGGCACGAGACATATGGTCTGCCTGTGGTTATCACGAATTGCTCAAACAATTATGGCCCCTTTCACTTCCCGGAGAAGTTGATCCCAGTAGTAATCTTAAATGCCCTCGCCGATAAGCCATTACCTATATATGGCGATGGAGCAAACGTCAGAGATTGGCTTTTTGTAGAAGATCACGCCAATGCGCTTCTTCTTGTCTCGGAAAAGGGTCAAGTAGGACGGAGTTATAATATTGGTGGGGAGAACGAGTTGAGCAATCTCGAGTTGGTAAATAAGATCTGTGAAATCCTTGATCGAATTCGACCCCGCTCAGAGGGACTATATGCCGAGCTAATCACTTTTGTGATGGACCGCCCCGGTCATGATGCGCGCTATGCCATCGATCCCTCACGGATGCGGCTTGAACTAAATTGGAGACCTTCTGTGACTATAGAGGAGGGCTTGGAACTTACTGTGCAGTGGTATCTCGATAATGAAGCTTGGTGGCGACCACTTCTGAACCGTGAGGGCGTAGGCGAACGTCTTGGAGCATTAAAAAAATGAGTAACCACGAATGACTGTGCTCGTCTTCGGTAAGACTGGGCAAGTGGCTACAGAATTGCAACTATTGCCTCGCGTCGTGGCCTTGGAGCGCGAAGAGGCAGACCTTTCTGATCCTGCAGCCTGTGCTGCAGTAATCTATGCGCAAAAACCCAAAGCAGTAATTAACGCCGCGGCTTATACTGCGGTGGACCGCGCTGAGAGTGACGAGGACTTGGCGACCTGCATTAATGGGAAGGCTCCCGAAGCCATGGCGACCGCTTGTGCGGAGCTTGGCATCCCCTTCGTTCATATTTCAACAGATTATGTCTTTCGCGGCGATGGTTTAGCGCCTTGGACACCGTCGATCAGCGCAGCCCCACAAAATGCTTATGGACGATCAAAACTGCGAGGTGAAAAAGCTGTCCAGTCCATAGGTGGACGATATGCGATCTTGCGCACATCTTGGGTCTTTTCGGCCCATGGTACAAATTTTGTAAAAACTATGCTAAGACTGTCTGAAACACACTCTACTATTAGCGTTGTATCTGATCAGATTGGCGGACCAACCCCGGCACGTGCTATTGCCAAAACCTGCTATGAAATGGCAGTAAAACTTATGAAAGATACAAGCGTTGCAGGTACATATCACCTAAGTGGTTTGCCCTACGTAAGTTGGGCTGAATTTGCAGAAGAAGTTTTTGCGCAAGCGTCGCTTCGCACTACCGTTTCTCATATCCCCAGTAGCGATTATCCCACCACCGCAATGCGACCAATGAATTCTCGGCTCGACTGCCACCTGACCGAACAGGTTTTTAACCTAAAGTGTCCAGATTGGCGCCTAAGCCTGACTCAAACTTTGAGAGATTTGGAGCAAAGCGCATGACACAACGAAAAGGTATTATTCTCGCTGGTGGCTCTGGTACAAGGCTTTACCCAATTACCATTGGAGTTTCGAAGCAGTTACTGCCCGTGTACGACAAGCCCATGATCTATTACCCGCTAACAGTTTTGATGCTCGCTGGAATTACTGAGATACTCATAATTACTACTCCGCAAGATAAAGAACAATTCCATCGCGCGCTCGGTGACGGTAGCCAGTGGGGTATTTCGCTCGAGTATATCACTCAAGCCACCCCTGATGGCTTGGCACAGGCTTTTATTTTGGGTGAAAAGTTTCTTTCTGGCCGTCCATCTGTACTTATTTTGGGTGACAATATATTTTTTGGGCATGGGCTGCCTGAATTACTGAAAGATGCTGATCAAATTTCTGAAGGTGCGACTGTGTTTGCTTATCGCGTGTCCGATCCAGAACGTTATGGAGTTGTCGATTATAATGCTAATGGCACCGTCAATTCTATTATCGAAAAACCGCTCACACCAGCCTCAAATTATGCAGTTACGGGTCTTTACTTTGTCGATGGAACGGCCCCTGGTCGTGCTAAAAAACTAAAACCATCTGCCCGCGGGGAATTGGAAATTTCATCACTTTTAGAAAGTTATCTCCGCGATGATGCTCTTTTAGTTAAACGAATGGGCCGTGGTTACTCCTGGTTCGACACTGGCACTCACAGCTCGCTACTTGATGCTGGAAATTTTGTTAGAACTATTACTGAACGTCAAGGTCAACAAGTAGGGTCACCCGACGAGGTAGCGTTTGAAACGGGCTTGATAAGTAGCGACACATTAAACGCACGTGCAAAAAAATTTGGTAAGAACAACTATGGCAAATATCTTAAGGATATTGCAAATAAGATTTAAATGCGCATTCAGCATAAATATGAGCAAGTTGCTTGCAGATTTGCAATCTATTTGGATTCTAAACTTAGAGAATTAGTATTCTTAAATACCAGATGACTAATCTAGTTTTTGCACCAGAACTCGCTTTTTTTATTTTAGCTTAAAATTCTTCCTTACGTATTTCTACGTATCTAAAAAATGGTCATGCAGTATTATATTAGAACGTCTGAGGTGCTGGACTCTGTCAATTTGCAGCCTTTGCCTCTCATTGAGTGTTCACCAATATCACGCCTCTTTTTTCTCATTATTAAAAGTGGCGACAGACCTCAATCGCGATGGCGCAATTCTGCGGCTGCGGATTGTGACAATGGGCCCAAAGCAAACAGCACACCGGTGATCAATGTGGCCCCAACGCCCCCCACTATTATGAGCGCAGCATTGGACCAGATAACTTCAAAGCTGGTTTCAAACACAAAGTGGCTCACGGCCCAACCGCCCAGCAGGCCGGCTCCCAAAGCCACGATAGCGGCCAATGTGCCGACCATGGCTGCGCGCAGCGCAAAGGAGATCAAAATCTCACGGCGGGTGGCCCCGAGGGTTTTGAGTATGGCGGTTTCATAGGCGCGTTGCTCGCTGCTTGCTGAAGCCGCTCCAATGAGTATCAAAAAACCAGTGATCAAGGTGGCGATTGCGCCAATGGATGCAGCGGAGGCAATTGATGATACAATTCCTGAGACCATAAGCACCGCTTCGCGAATTTGAATGCCGGTCACATTGGGGAAGGCCTGTCCCAATTCGTCCAATATTGGTATCTCTGCTGCTTCGGAAGCGTAGACTGTTGCGATATGGGAATGAGGCGCGCCGGCCAGTGCGGCAGAATTCAACAGGATCACGAACCCCATGCCCGCATTAGAAAAATCAACATCCCGCAGGCTGGTGATAGTCGCGGTGATGTCACGTCCGAGAACATTCAGGGTCAAGCTATCACCAAGGCTTATGCCAATCTCATCGGCGGCCTCTGCAGAAAAGCTGATTTGAGCGGGGCCAGAATAGTCGCCTGGCCACCATTGCCCAGCGGTCAAAGACGTTTTTCCTGGCATTTCAGCAGCATAGCTGATCCCGCGGTCGCCCCGTAAAACCCAGTGATCACCCCCAACCTCAGCCGCGGGTTTGCCGTTGATCTGTGTTACCAAGCCGCGCAGCATGGGAGCGGTTTCAACCCGGTCTACTTCTGTATTGTCTGAGAGCCTTTGATTGAACTCGTCTAATTGACCCGATTGAATATCTAGAAAAAAGAAACTCGGGGCCTTGTCGGGCAAAGATTTGGTCATGGATTTGCGCAGATTGCCGTCAATTTGGCCAACCGCCGCCAGAACCGCTAAGCCCAGCCCTATCCCCATGACGACTGGGCCTGCGCGTTCGGTGCCACTGGCAATTGCGCTTACGGCGGCACGGAGGGCAA
>JAPKAX010000386.1 GCA_028825025.1 Rhodospirillales bacterium
TTTTTGATTATCTTTAAAATCCCCCTCATATTCAGCGCCATTAGAATATGTATAGGTTCCCTGACCGTTCCATTTACCGTTCTGCCATTCACCAACATATTTACTTTTTTTGTAACTCTTCGTGCCAAAACAATCGTGTAATTTTTCGGAGCGCTTACACTTTGGAAGATCAGACGCAAAAACTGGGAAAACGCTCAAAATGAGCAGACCCGTCATTAAACCAAGGCAGAGGATAATTTTTTTCATTTAAAAATATTATCATTAGTCTCTTTGTCTGTGTAGTCCTGTTGTGCTTAATATGTAATTATCAGAGGGAAATATACCACCTATACTAATTGGATAGTAAACTTCATCAGTTAGATTGCTAAATTTGGTGTTTATAAGTTATTTATTTATTTCAAATATGAAATGAAATATCCAAATATTGCGGGCTCTACTCATTTACTAAAGCTATCTGGACCTTATTTGGCCTATTTAAGGAACTTACACTTGGGTGAAGTTCTTTATTTGTCATTGAACACAGGGTCTCTTCCCTTATTTGCAGCCATCAGCGACCTTGATCGCCACAGCAATGCCCGTTTTTGCAAAGTCCATCACAGGAATAGATATTGCAAAATCTACTGACTGCGTTGAGAAGAATCCAGATAAAGTTGTAAGCGGCGATGGCCGAATGATATATTCAAGCGCCCTTCTGGACTCCAAAACCCTGATTGACGGGATTGTGGCCCGGTGCAATGGTAGGAAGCTTCTGACCATGATACATATCAAAAATGCCTTGCAGCCTTTTCCTAAATCTCAAATTTGCCAAAATACGGCAAACACTACAGCGAAAATGGAAAATTGACACCGTAATTGCTGAAGAAACCGAACTAGTATTGGTGGGGCTTGAAAATCTGTTGCGCGCACAAAAAAGCGGTGTGCCGGAACGGCTGGCTCAAGCTGGGATAGAGGCTATGTTATTGAGTTCAAACAGGATCTGACGCAAAATATTTTTGCCAGCCTGCAACGGATGGTATGGGTTTTTGATAAATGAGATTAAGCGGATCAGTTTTCTGATTGTGACCAAGCCAAGATGAACGTGATCTACACGGCCATTAGTCAGATAGCTGTCAAAGACCGACATGTTTTGTTTGTGGATCATGCAGGGGGTGAAATTGATAGGCTGTTGAGTTCCTAGGATTCCCAACCGATGTGACCTCAGATACTATGTCTACAATTGATCCGGACCTAATCATTGGAACCGGTGCAAACTGGGCCAGTAAATATCCTGGCACTCAGGCTGGGTTACTTGGATGTGAAGCGACTGAAACTACGGTGTAAGACAAGCTCGCACCGCTGGCCGCATGCGAGCGATCGCCAGAGCTGTCAGCTGTCAAAATAGGCTGGGTTCGCTCAGTTTATCATCATTTTTATCACGGCACGCATCACTTTTTAACTTTTCTTGCGCTTGTAAAGTGGCTGCGTCCTGCGCTGTTTTAAGATCTTGCCCCAGAGGCCTGTCTGCAAGAGTTGCATGACGGGTTTTTGCCATCGGCTAAGCAACTGTTTTCTGGGAATTCTTATAGATTGATAATAGGTGTTTTATGTTCTGGTTGTGCCATTTGATGGGGCGGACATCAGTCTTTCTGAATACTAACGTGTTGAAATGTCCGTTTTAAGTCCAAATTGAAAAATTGCCGCATCAACGCCCCCATTGAGACTTTTGAACTTTCCAACCGCGACTGAAATGCTGGAATATCGTGAGATTTTATAGTCAATTTCTGCCCGAACGCTTGACACCAAACCATCGCCTACATCGACACC
>JAPKAX010000133.1 GCA_028825025.1 Rhodospirillales bacterium
AGGCCCTGAAGCCGGTGTTACCCGCGATGCCATTGCCATTGCATGGGAATACGAAGGCCGCGAAGTTCGCTTGGTTGATACGGCCGGAATGCGACGCAAAGCCCGTATTAAAGAGAAACTTGAGAACATGTCGGTGGGTGATACTTTACGCTCAATTCGGTTTGCAGAAGTTGTTGTATTGGTGTTAGACGCCAATGCACCCCTAGACAAACAAGATTTAACCATCGCCCGTCACGTCATTGAAGAAGGCCGAGCATTGATCATTGTGGTCAACAAATGGGATATTGCTGAAAGCCGGGCTGCGACAGCCAAACGCATGGAAGACCGCTTACAAACATCGCTACCACAAGTCCGTGGCGTGCCGATTGTTATGGTTTCATCAAAGACCGGCAAAGGCCTGCCAAAGCTGATGCCCGCCGTCTTGGAAGCGTATGGATATTGGAACACCCGGATATCAACCGGGGCATTGAACCGCTGGTTATTACATACCGTTGATGCGCACCCACCACCCGTATCGGGCCTTGGTCGGATTAAATTGCGCTATATGACACAAGCCAGAACCCGACCACCTACTTTTGTATTGTTCTCCAGCCGGGCCGATAAATTACCGGAATCGTATATGCGGTATTTGGTCAACCAGTTGCGTGTCGATTTTAATATGCCCGGTGTTCCGATCCGTATGCACGCCCGTAAAGGCGAAAATCCGTACGCAAAATAAATCGTTAAACTCAGCCGCCGCCGCGTTTGAACATCATATCGAAGCGTTTCAAAACGGCATCGGCTTGAGCTTGCGTGTAACTGGTGAACGTTAGCGTGACCATAGTTCTGGGAACCACCATCAAGGCAATCCGGCGTTCGCCTTCAACCCCAAGCGTGATTTCAATGGTTTGATCCCTTGTAGTTAATAAAATACGCGTATCCCATTTTTCGAACTGATCAGTCCCCAAAGCACTGACGATGGTTCTAAAGAACTCACGGTGGCTAAGACCCATTTCTTTGACGACAGTAATTGGGTCGCCCATACCTGTTTAACCCCCTGCTACCGGTGGCCATACCGCTAAGGCATCGCCTTGAACAACGGATTGGCTATCGCGCTCACTGGGTGGCACGAACACGCCATTGACTAACACCAAGTGGCATTGCTCGAGTGGCACCCCTAAAGAAGATAGCATCGCACTGATGGATGTGCCTTCGGCAAATTCAACATCGGCTTCATTCTTTTTAGCATGGCCCGGCAAATAGTCACCCAGCATGGCGTAAAGTTTAATCCGAACTTTCATAATCCCGGCCTATACGTACTTCGTAGCCACATAGGCTTCCATGATCAATTGCGGGTCTGCTTTTAGCTTTTCTTTCCATTCACCCAAAGCAACGCCGGTTTGGATTAACCCACGTAACACGCCTACATGTTCCGTTCGGCCTAAAGACAACGCACCAATCAGCTTATCATCTTCAAATTCAAGACGCATGTAACGGTAATTTTCTTCATCCAAAACCTCTACACCATCGCCTTTTCCTTCCCAAGCCCCATAGGATACGGAAATGAGCCCGAGAGTATCGAGTACGTTCATGACCAAGCTGCCTTTATAAGGGATCTGAGCACCAGCCATGTTTTTACCAACTAATTGACCATGATCTGCACAGGTCGGTTGAATTGCATGAACAGACCAACCGCCCGCAATATCTGGCCCTTGTGCACAATCGCCCGCAGCATAAATATCATCGACAGTTGTTTTCAAATATTTATCAACAACAATGCCTTCTTTAACTTCAATGCCGCTGCCTTCTAAAAATGCAGTGTTTGATTTAACACCAGCAGCAATCACCACTAAATGAGCCGGGATTTGTTTGCCGTTATCTAAATCTACGTTCAACGTGTCTTTATTATCGACATTTTTTTCGAGCTTAGTGACGCGGGTCGAAGCAAGAACGGGAACCCCTTTTGTTTCACACCAGCTTTTAATCATTCCGCCCGCTTTTTGGTTCATCATTCTGGGAACCATACGGTCATCGGCCTCAACAACGGTTAAATTAACACCCCGTTTGACCAATGCTTCTAAAATGATGCAACCAATAAAGCCCGCGCCCACCAACACAACATGCGCGCCATTGTAGGCTAATTTGATAATGTTGCGGGCATCAGCCAAGGTCCAACAATGGTGAACACCAGGTAAATCCAGGCCTTCAATCGGCGGCTTAACGGGGCTAGAGCCTGTTGCAATCAGAAGCTTCGAGTAAGCCTGAGTGCCGCCACTGGCCAGTGCGATTGTGTGATCTTTAGGAGACACACTACTGACCCGGTCCTGCACATATTTAATGTTTAGGCTTTCGAAATGGTTTTTGGTTTTCCGCAAGTGAGTGCCGTTATCTTCGATGTTACCTACCATGAAATACGGCAACGCCATACGTGAATACGGGGGCTCTGGCTCATCACCAATCAAAATGATTTCACCATCCGGATCTGATTTCCGCAAGCTTTCCGAAGCAATAACACCCGACGGGCCCGCACCAACGACGACGTAGGTCATATGAATCTCCTAAACATTAAGCATTTTATAAAGACTTGTAAGTAAACGGGGGCGGATACCACATCGGCATCCGCCCCCCTTAACACTGTGTAATCGTGTCGTTAAATTTACAGAGCGACGCGATTTAAGGTTTCGTTGGATGGAATACCATCTTTGGTCCAGCCGCGTGCTGCATAGTATTCAGGCAGCATTTTGTCCAGACCACTAACTTTACCTTTTGCAGGACCAGACTTCGCCGCGTCTTTTAACAAACGCGCCGGAAGGGTGTCGTCCTTATTTGTGAAGCCCGCATCCAAATTGAACTTACGTTCCAGGTTCCAGATCCGCTCTCCAGCTGCCATACAGCTTTCAACAGACCAATCACCTTCACACGCCGCATCAATTTGCGGTGCAATGTCATCCATTGACCACGCGAACGTTGTGAAAATACACAATCCAGCGGAATCAACCACCGCCGTTGCATCTTGGAAAGCCATAACCAAACCAGCCTTGCCATCGGTTTCTAATGGATCTGTCTTTTCAGGAATGCCCAAAATTTCCGACGCAACCGTATAGCTACGCAAATGGCATGCGCCGCGGTTTGATGTGGCATAGGTCAAGCCCATACCTTGAATTCCACGAGAATCGTAAGCTGGGAATTCTTGACCTTTTACCGACATGGAAAGCTCAGGGCGGCCATATTTTTCACAGAGCAGCTTAGAACCCAAACCAATTTCAGCACCAAAACCTTCGGCTTTACCGCATTGTTCAGCCAATGTGGTCAAAGCTTCTGCACAACCAAACTTAAGTTCAATCCCACCCGTTTGTTCGGTCGTAATCGTTCCATCTTCGAACATTTCCATGGCCGCACCAATGGTCGCACCAAAGGAAATAGGATCAAAGCCTTGTTCATTACAAATGAAGTTGGCGAAGGTCAATGCATTGATATCATCAACACCCGTCGCCGCACCCAAAGCCCAAGCAGCTTCATACTCCAAACCACCAGAAGCTATATGATACTCAGGACGATCCTTAACCGTATAATGATCGCGCTCAATTGTTGAAACCCGACCACATGCAATCGTGCAGCCAAAGCAGGCCGCGTTTGTCAGGAGGTTTGGTTTACCATCGGAAGGACGTGGCTCAGCCATCGCTTCGGCTGAAATGTTATTGGCCCCTTCAAATTGTGTATCACGGTGATTGCGAGTTGGTAGTGCACCCGTTTCATTGATTACGTTCATCAAAACTTGCGTACCAAATGCTGGTAATCCTTGGCCCGTAACTGCATTTTCAGCCAACACAGCTTTACCCGCAGCAACCGCGGTTAAAAACTTATTAGCGTCATTAACTCGAACACCAATCGAGCCCCGTACAGCAACGGCTTTTAAGTTTTTAGAACCCATAACCGTGCCAACACCAGAACGCCCAGCGGCACGGTCCATGTCATTGACGATACAAGCGAACTTAACGCCCTTTTCACCAGAAACGCCGATGGAAGCAACGCGCAATAGCTGATCGCCATGTTTTTCTTTGATGCTTTCTTCAGTATTCCAGCATGATGTGCCCCAATATTCAGCAGCATCCAGCAACTGCGATGATCCGTTTTGAACCAACAAATAAACCGGCTTTGGTGACTTGCCTTCAAAAATGATCATATCGTATCCGGCATTTTTCATTTCGTTGCCGAAAAATCCACCGGAGTTCGAACACGCAATGGCGCCGGTTAAAGCGCCCTTGGTGATGACCGAATACCTTCCTGCTGTCGAAGCGCAAGTTCCGGTTAACGGCCCCGTTGCCATGATCATTTTATTATCTGGCGATAATGGGTCGACTTTAGGGTCGATTTCTTCTGTTAAATATTTAGTCGCTAGTCCGCGCTGACCTAAGTATTTTTGCGCCCATTCCATATTGAGCGGTTCGTCAGCGCATGTTCCATTGGTCAAATTAACACGTAGTATTTTTCTTGCCCAAGCCATGACTGCTCTCCCTTTGTTATTTTTGAAGTATCCCTGTTTATTTAGGCTCCCGCTTGTACTGCGGAATCTGTTTTAGCTGCCCATGAGCGCATTTTTTCAAGGCCCGTCCAATTGGCGTCTACAAACGTAATTGCATCAGTTGGGCATGCTTTAGCGCATTCTGGATCACCTTCACAGAGATCACATTTCATAACTTTACCGGTTGATTGGTTGTAGTTGATTGTGCCGAATGGGCAGGCAATCGTACACACTTTACAGCCAACGCAAACCGCGTCTGAAACAATTTTAGCACCAGTTGCTGCGTCCAATGAAATGGCGTCAACAGGACACGCATGCAAACACCAAGCTTCATCACATTGGGTGCATGTATAAGGAACAAAGCGCCCTTGATCATGGAAATTAAACACCTTAATCCGCGACTTTGATGGGTTAAAAACCCCTTCATTGTCGAAGGAACAAGCAAGTTCACATTGCTGACATCCAGTGCATTTTCCCGGATCAATACTTAAAGATTTTTGCATAATATTAGATACCCCGTTTTGGTTGGCTTACGGGGGAGTCAGCGCAGATTAGACATTTGTGTATTGACGCCCCTAAAAGCTTCAATACACATAGCCCAAACCGCAACGCACCTCCCAATACGCATCCACATCTTATTAATGCGGACATTTATCTAGTTAAACACCGTTCGACGTTCCGAAGGTAGTCTTTTTTCATGTTTTCAACAATTTAATGAGTTCAACAACAGTTTGATTAAAAAATCCATATGAAAATTGGTCATTTAAGAAAAATCGGATATCGTCAGCTTAGTTTACAGGCTTTTATGGTATTTTTTGATATTAAAGGCTTCCAACCTCTAGACGAATATAAAGAAACCATGATTTCATTTAACGAATTTAGCGAACTTCATCACGCAATCACCCTGCTCGGCATGTCCGGTGTTGGTAAAACAATGCTATCTAAGGAACTTCGGAAATCAGCCAATTGGTTTCATTATTCCGCAGATTACCGAATTGGAACTCGATATTTAGCTGAAGATATTGTTGATAATATCAAATACAAAGTTATGCAGATGGATGACCCGTTCGTAGCCGACCTGCTCAAATCCGATTCAATTTACATCCAACATAACATTTCTGTCGATAACTTGGACCCAGTGATAACCTTTTTAGGGATGTATGGCGATGCCGCCCAAGGCGGATTAAACAAGGCCATCTTTTTAGAACGCCAAGAGTTATATCGGGATGCAGAAGCGCGCTCTATGAAAGAGCTAGATCGGTTTATTCGTAAATCATGGGATATTTATGGCTGCCAGCAGTTCATAAACGATGCCAGCGGAAGCTTATGTGAAATATGTGACCCGGATGATGAAAACGATTCTGTTCTTACAGCCCTTCAAGACGAAACTTTGATTTTATATATTCAATCAGATGCGCAGACAGAACGGGATTTAATGGCACGGGCCAAAAGCAGCCCAAAGCCGCTTTTTTATCACCCGTCGTTTATTACGCCCATGTTAGCCGACAAACCTGATAATGGTGCAGGTATTGGTCCATTGGATTTCGCCCGCCCCCTCTTCCCGGACTTATTAGAATTCCGCAAACCCCGCTACGCCGCTATTGCCAAGCGCTTAGGCTTTACAATCGGTGTTAGCGACCTATTTGTCACAGAGACCCCGAATACAACCACCCCAGATGCTGATCGGTTTATGCGAAATATTTACGATGCCATTACCGCTCAAGCCACCATATCAGATGCCGCGGCAAAGAACTTAGACGCCTATGTCGCGACCTGTAAAACGCGCGCTCAAGAACGCAATAAGGACTAAAAATGCCCATTAAAATTCCGGCAAGCTTACCGGCCTATGATATTTTAGACAAAGAAGGCGTGTTAATTATAAAAGACGACGATGCAACGCGCCAAGACATCCGCCCACTGCGCATTGCTTTGTTGAACTTAATGCCCGAAAAAATCAAAACGGAAACTCAAATCGCCCGGGTTTTGGGGATTAGCCCCTTACAGATTGAAATGACCCTAATTGCACCATCGAACTATGTTCCCAAAAACACACCGCGCGAACATATGCTCGATTTTTATAAATCCTGGGAAACTATCAAGGATCAAAAATTTGATGGTTTGATCGTTACCGGGGCTCCGATTGAAAAGATGGGTTTTGAAGACGTTGATTATTGGCATGAACTGAAACAGATTTTTGAATGGTCACTGACCAACGTCCACGGTTTGTTTAACTTATGCTGGGGCGCACAAGCAGCGCTTAATCATTTTTACGGGATTCCTAAACATTTATTGCCAGAAAAACGTTTTGGCATTTACGAACATCAGGTTTTGGACCACACATCCCTGTTAATGCGC
The DNA here is from genome assembly GCA_028825025.1 of Rhodospirillales bacterium. GTDB lineage: Bacteria > Pseudomonadota > Alphaproteobacteria > Rhodospirillales > Casp-alpha2 > JABMNT01. The sequence goes on from JAPKAX010000133.1 coordinate 6,857, forward strand.
GGCCTGAACGATCAATTGACTGTCCCCATTTCGCGCCATACAGAAAACCACCGCAATGACATGGAAGCGTTTCCACAATTGGAAATCTTGATAGAATCAGATGTGGCCGGGATTTGTTTGGTCCATGATCGCAAGCTGCATCATGTGCATATGTTTAATCATATGGAATACGAATCGACCACTTTAGGCGATGAATATCGCCGTGATTTGGAAAAAGGCGAGAACATCAAAGTCCCCTTCGGCTATTTCCCCAACGACGATGATAGCAAAGCACCCATCAACACATGGCGCTCCAGCGCGCATTTATTATTTGGAAACTGGCTTAACTCTTTGTATCAAACAACACCGTTTGATATGTCAGAAGTCGGCGATCCAGGCACCAAAGTATTTGTTCCCGGCCAAAAACGCAGTAAACCGGGCCACCGCATCGATTGAGTTTTAAAGTTATAACACATGACTGATAAATTGGGCCCAAAACAGACCCCAAATGTGACCCAACTCGGTGGGCATTACGCACAAGCCATGGTCCATGGAGACTTGGTTTATCTGTCTGTTCAATTGGGGTTTGACCCTGGGTCATCAACGCCTGAATTGGTTAGCGTTGGACAACAGGTACGTAACTTTTTGTCTAATTTAAGCGCTATTTTAGATGAAGCTGGAAGCAACATGGACCATGTCATTCGAACCATTGTCGATATATCCGATGTTGCAGTGTGGCCGGAAGTTAACGCTATTTACGCTGACGTATTTGGCGACCACCACCCAGTTCGAACGATTGTTCCCTGCAATACCTTACACCACGGATTTCAAATTGAGATCGATGCTTTAGCAGTTATGAAATCCTAGTCAACCACACAAAATACGAACCGTTTTTTGAGCTGTCATTCCAACCCGCACGCCTAATTCCATAGCTCGATTGTTAACGCATGAAACGACGCCCGTTGCATAGGCTGATGCAGCATCGCCGATCCGGCACGATATACAATCCAATGTGATACCTCCAATCCCTTGATCTTCAAGCACAGGCAATCGGGTCACACCCCAATCTTCGAATCCCATTCCTGCGTCATTGTATATGGCGGCAAAAACTGGTGCTTTAATGGCGGCTTTAGGGTTGTTGCCAATCAACCCACCGTGCGATCCGGTTAGCACCACTTGACCCGCATCTTCCGGGAGCACCATGGACGCGCTATCGACCATGATGAATTGACGCTGAGCATTCTCTAACGCTAAGACTTCCCGGTGTTCCGTAAACTTCGGAGGTGTATTTTGAGCGGGGTTTGGGGCGGTAGTTAATGCTTTTGCTGCTTGTTGGCACGTTTGCCCAATCTGCACCCCGCAATCGAGTGCCGTTTGATTGGCATGACTAATGATGCCCTGCACTATCATATCATCGGCATCGCCAATCCGACAGCTGTTATTGCTAACCGTTGCCGCCGCCATGCCAAAGCTTTGGCAAAGAGCAAGCGATCCTATCCCCGCATCTTCAAGCCCACGACCCGCATCATTTAAAATAACAGCTCGCCCACCTGCACGAATCGCGAGCCCGGCTGGTAATTCGCCACCGTGCGATCCTGAAATAATGACTTTCCCCGCAGCACTTGCGGTAAGCTTCGTAATCGTCCCTGCGATTTCTATTTTTGACGCAAATTCATCAGAGAAAATAGGTGTTGTCATGAGTGCTCGATTTAACTGAATAGGTGATTGACAGGGGGTCGCGGATTACTTAACCCACTAGACCTAGTATTAAGTATAAACTGGCAGACACTTGATAATAAATCAAAAAAAATCTGATATAAAAAGGGAGCTGCGGATTTATGCAGTCATATAATTATGCCTACTAAAAACTTCGATCAGCAACGCTACGCTCAATTTTTCAAACAAATGTGCCGGATCAGAGCGTTCGAACGCGCCGCGATTAAAGCCAAAGACGAAGGTTTGGTTTTGGGCGCGATCCATCCATCCATCGGCCAAGAAGCGGCAGCGGTTGGGGTTTGTGAAAACTTGAACAAGGATGATATTTTACTATCAACCCACCGGGGCCACGGCCACACC
>JAPKAX010000387.1 GCA_028825025.1 Rhodospirillales bacterium
CATCAATCCCCCTTTTCTCCATTTAATATCCTAAGCGACCAAATTGACAAATTTTATGCTCAAAACCCTTTGATATATTAGTGTCTAAAGGTTAAATCTATTTGTTCCTTTTCAGAAAATAATTATACCATAATTTATTCGCTATAAAGAATGCTAGATTTAGCCCTCCTTGATAACCACCAGCCATATTGTTGTGGCCAGCTTTCCATGCTTTCATCCAACCCCATCTGACGTGCCGCATGTAAAGCCCAAGTAGGGTTATCAAGCACTTCTCTGCCAACTGCTATGAGGTCGGCTGAGCCTGATTTGAGAATAGTTGAAGCCTGCGTGGGATTCGTAATAAGCCCAACCGCCTGCGTCATAAGCCCTGCTTCTTCACGTATTTTCTTTGCAAAAGGAACTTGGTAGCCAGCTTGGCGTTTGGTTCGCGCAGCGGTGGCTGATCCTGAAATGCCACCAGAAGAGCAATCTATAACATCGACTCCTAATGTTTTAAGCTCAGAAGCTAGGGATACTGTGTCATTAAGTGTCCAACCTCCATCAACGTCATCGACACTTGATACTCTAAAGAATAGAGGCAATTCAACAGGCCAAGCGCCACGAACAGCTTCTGTCACCTCTAAGGCTAGACGCATACGTCCTTTAAGGTCACCACCATATTTATCATTTCGGTGATTGGAAAGTGGTGAAAGAAAGGAATGAATTAGATAACCATGGGCCCCGTGTATTTCCAGCGCACGATAACCAGCCTGATACGCCCTATGGGTTGCAGATGAAAAGGCGTCAACTATGTCTGAAATATCATTAGTTTCAAGAGGTGTAGGCTTTATGAAACCTTCACTAACTGCTTCATCAGATGGGCCTACAATCTCCCAAGGCATATCTCCAGAGCTTATATCAACATCGTCAAGGGGGCCGTTACCGGCCCAGGGTCTTTGCATGCTAGCTTTCCGGCCAGCGTGTCCAAGTTGAATAGCGGGAACTGCTCCATGTAAGTTAATGAAATGGGCTAGTTTTGAATGTGATTCAATGTGTTCATCAGACCATAACCCTAAATCACCATGGGTAATTCGGCCCCTTTTTTCGACTGCTGTAGCCTCCGCGAAAATAATCCCCATACCACCAGTGGCGAACCGTCCAAGGTGTACCAAGTGCCAATCGTTAGCAAAGCCTTCATGTGCAGAATATTGACACATTGGAGGGACAACTAAACGGTTACGACTTACAATATTGCGCAAGTGTACTTCTTCAAAAAGTTTCAATTTATATACTCCTATTAGCAACTACAATTTTTAAAGATTCTACAGCCAATTTTTCGATCTGACAATATTTGTAGGATATTTCATCTAAAGTCATACTATTAGAGGCAATGTCATTAAGAGCCAAAAACTGAATGGTATGTTTAACTCATGACCGTTATCTGATCTGTTAAAGGCTGGAACGCCTCATAAGATGAACAAAATCATACGACCAGACATGATCACGATACTCTGGTCGTAACCGCACACATGATCCATCGTTAAGCCAGAGCCAGCTTTTCTTGGGTTGTTTCATCGGCACTTTCAGCCCCTCACGTTTCCATAGGCGTTCAACACGTTTGTCATTGACCCGCCAACCGGCATCTCTTAGCAAAGCTGCAATCCGACGGCATCCATATTGACCATATTGTCGCGTCAGCTCAATAATGTCCGCCACCAGGCGATCCTCGTCTGCACGGCCCCTTGGTTGACGTCGTTGCGTAGATCGATGTTGGACAAGTACGACAAATTCGACGTTCGGACACTGCCAGTGTG
>JAPKAX010000134.1 GCA_028825025.1 Rhodospirillales bacterium
TATAAAGGCCTCATCAGTGAAGAAAATTGGTGAAATTGTTGACAAGCATCCAGAGGCAGCCCTTTCGCTTATCCGTACATGGATGTATCAAGAAGCATAAGGAGAATTCATTCGCATGGCACCGGTACAAGAAGATTTTCGAAGTTTAACGGGCATACAAAAAGCGGCTATTTTCATGCTGGCCATTGGGCAAGAAAATTCATCTAAATTGTTCGGGCGCATGGAAGACGAAGAAATTCGAGATTTATCTAAAGCCATGTCCTCATTGGGTTCCGTTACATCCACAATCATTGAACGGTTATTTATCGAATTTGCTGACCAATTGACTTCGTCTGGTGGGCTCGTTGGCTCATATTCGTCAACTGAGCGGTTGTTAATGGGTGCCTTACCCCCAGATCGCGTTGCTCAAATCCTGGAAGAAATGAACGGACCTGCGGGTCGAACCATGTGGGAAAAGCTTGGCAACGTTAACGAAGTTGTGTTGGCAAACTATCTTAAAAACGAATACCCACAAACCGTTGCTGTGGTTTTATCTAAAATTGCACCTGACCATGCATCCCGTGTATTAGCTATTTTACCAGAAAATTTTTCTTTGGAATGTATTATGCGGATGTTGCGCATGGAGGCGGTACAAAAAGATGTTCTGGACAATGTCGAGCGCACATTGCGGTCAGAATTTATGACCACCTTAAACAGCTCCGACCGCCGCGATAGTCATGAAGCCATGGCTGACATTTTTAACAACTTGGACCGCAACACAGAAACCCGCTTCATGACCGCTTTGGAAGAACGCAACAGAGAATCAGCGGATCGAATCAAGGGCTTAATGTTCACCTTTGATGATCTAGCAAAGCTCGATGGAGGCGCAATTCAGCTGTTGCTTCGCAAAGTCGAGAAAGATCAGCTGGGACTGTCCCTAAAAGGCGCATCAGACGATGTCCGCGACTTATTCTTTGCCAATATGTCTGAGCGCGCTGGCAAGATGATGAAGGAAGACATGGAAGCCTCGGGTCCTGTTCGCTTGAAAAATGTTGAGGATGCCCAATCTGCGATTGTCCAAGTAGCAAAAGCCCTAGCCGATACCGGTGAAATCGTGATCCCCACCGGCGGCGATGAAGACGAAATGGTGTTCTAACTAATAATATGAGCTACTTTCTATTACCCATCTTTGGTCTTAAACTTAGAAGCAGTAAATAATATTATGACGCATCAGAAATTCATGTTTGATCGATCTTTCGATTTCGAAGAGCCTGCCGAAAAAGCGGCTGAAGTGACTGAAGAGATTGAAGAGGAACCAGAAGTTGTTGTCCCCACCTATAGCGAAGAACAAGTTAAAACTTCGAGAAAAGAAGGTTTAGAACAAGGTAAGGCGGACGCTCTTAAAGAAGCTGCGATGACCATTGAAAATCAAATAGTTGATTTGACAAAAGCAATTGGAGCGCAATTAAATCAACTTATTTCTAGCCAATCACTCGTTAACAATGAAATTTTCCGTGATGCCATAAAAATTTCGCGCGCAATTACCAAAAAATCATTTTCCAGCATCAATGCTGAACATGGCGTTCAGGAAATAGAACAATTAATTCGACAAATTTTAAGTCAAATCTTAGAAGAGCCTCGCGTTAAAATCCAAGTACATCCGTCAATGACAGAGCATTTTTCTGAACGTCTGAACGAAATATCAACGGAAACCCACTTCGAAGGGCGCGTTCATATCATAGCGGACGAAGCAATTGAACAAGGCGATTGCAGAATTGACTGGAGCAATGGTGGGGCAGAACGCAATTTAGAGAATGTTATGCGAGAAGTTGACGTTATCATAAACGCGAATTTAGCCACATTAGATGAGAAATTTGAACTTGATCCCGATGCGCTTGAGGACGATACGATTGAACCCCTTCAATCTCTTACGGACGAAATCAACGAATCATCCCCAGAAACGCAACCCCAACCCACACAAAATGAAGAGAAATCAGTTGAAGCTGAAGTGGAAAATACAGAATTAACAGAGCCACAGCCTGAACCACATGCAAGCGCAGAAAGCCAATCTACACCGCTCGATCATAGCTCTCGATTAGACCCGAAAACAGCCAAAAACAAGCTTCAGGAATCAAATGATCAAAAAGACAGTGACACCCCAACAACAGGACAAATACCAACTATAGGAACAGATCTTGAAAATGATTTGGAAACAAATCCATCCGAGAGCGTGTAAGAATGTAATGCAGAGGTTATATTAAAGTAGATTTTGGCACGAAATAGAATTCTGACAGGGCCAATTAAGTCCTGATAATCTGAGGAGATACAAATGGCCGATGAAAATTTAGAACTAAATGAACTTGATGGTACTAGTCCTCCGGACGCGGTGGGTGGTGATCAATCTGCAGGCATGAATGATTTATCTGAAATAGGCGACTTACCAGGAAGTGCCAAAGATCTCGAAGCTGTTTACGACATTCCGGTTAAAGTATCAGCCGTTTTGGGCAAATCAACAATGCAAGTCAGCCAATTGCTTAAATTAGGCCGGGGCGCAGTTATTGAGTTAGATCGAAAAGTAGGTGAAGCTATTGACATTTACGTAAACAACCGACTGGTAGCCCGAGGTGAAGTTGTTGTTATTGAAGATCGCTTAGGTGTCACCATGACAGAAATTATCAAAACGGAGCGGGCCAGTTCTTAGGCCACAATTATGGTAGATCACGAAGTTCACATCCGAATTATACCACCGTCACTAAGAGTTAAATATTTCGATTAACTAAAGACGCTATATGGAAGACGAGTAGATGCGGTTATTAATAATAGGCACGTTAGGTGGACAGATTGGTGCAGCAAGCCAAATCGCTATCCAACGCGGCGCTACCGTCCAACAGGCAGATAATATTGATATGGCTTTGCAAATTCAGCGGTCTGGTCAAAGTGCTGACCTCATTATGGCTGATGTTAACCTACAAATGGACACTCTTATTAAAGCGCTAGAGCGCGAACGCATGTCCGTTCCTGTTATTGCATGCGGTGTCGGCAATGATACGCAAGCCGCAGTTCGTGCCATTCGCGCTGGCGCAAAAGAATACCTTCCTTTACCACCGGATGCGGAATTAATTGCCGCTGTGCTTGAAGCTGTAGCCGAAGAATCTCACAAAATTCTACATGCAGACCCCAAAATGGTGGAAGTAATACGCCTAGCGGATCAAGTTGCCCCCAGTGAAGCCAGTATTTTCATCACAGGCCCATCGGGCACCGGCAAAGAATTAATGTCGCGATACATCCACAATAAAAGCAAACGTAAAAATGGAAGATTTGTTGCCATTAACTGCGCTGCTATTCCTGAAAATCTGATGGAATCTGAGTTGTTTGGACACGAAAAAGGAGCCTTCACGGGTGCCATTGCGCGCCGATTGGGGAAATTCGAAGAAGCCAATGGCGGTACGTTGTTACTTGATGAAATCAGCGAAATGGACCCTAAATTGCAATCCAAGTTACTACGCGCAATTCAAGAACGTGAAATCGACAGAGTTGGTGGCTCAAAGCCCGTAAAAGTTGACGTGCGTATTTTAGCGACATCAAATCGTAATATGGAAAGTGAAGTATCGCGAGGCAATTTCCGTGAAGATTTATATTTCCGTTTAAACGTCATGAATGTCAAACTTCCTGCACTTAAAGACCGCCCAAAAGACATTCCGGTTTTAGCTGATTTTTTCATCAAAAAATATGCAGCGGCGAACGATGTCCCAGCTTTACCCATAGGCCAAGAAGCAACAGATCAGCTATTAAAACATGGCTGGGCTGGAAACATACGTGAACTTGAAAACGCTATGCACCGCGCAGTTCTACTGGCGAGCGGCGATGAAATTGGTGTCAATGCTATCCTTCTTGATGGAGGAAGCACATCAACAGATACGGAGCAAACCAGATCAAGCTCAACTAATGGAGCTGGCGATGGCGATGGTCATGGGATGGTTGGAAGAACCGTTGCCGACGTAGAGCGTGACTTAATAATCGACACCTTGCTTCATTGCCTTGGTAATCGCACACATGCAGCAAACATTTTAGGGATATCAATCAGAACCCTACGTAACAAATTAAAACTATACGGAGATCAAGGTCTTGATATTCCACAACATGGTGATGCTGAGCGACCTGTTCCGTAAGGTATCCAGATAACACTAAACAAATAGTAACAGAGGACCTGCCCCCCGGATGGCCGACCTATCACCCAACGCCCCACAAAAAAACAACCAGGAGAACGACGTCGAAGGTGTTGCTGCCGGTGTAAATGTGTCCGCTTGGATATCTGAAAATCTGTTACGTGGTGATATACTTCTGGCTTTGTCCGTTATCACCCTTTTGGTGGTTCTGGTCTTACCAATGCCGACTTGGGCGTTGGATGCCGCCCTAGCAATTTCGATTACATTTTCCGTGCTTATTTTGATAACAGCCTTGTTCATCCAAAAACCTTTAGATTTCAATACATTCCCAACGGTACTTCTGCTCGCAACAATGCTACGCCTTGCTCTAAACATGGCTTCGACCCGATTAATTTTAAGCGATGGACACCAAGGACCTTCTGCAGCAGGACAAGTTATTGAAGCCTTTGGTAACTTCGTGATGGGTGGAAACTTCGTCATCGGAATTATTGTTTTCACAATTCTTGTGATAGTGAATTTCATCGTTATTACAAAAGGTTCAGGTCGTATCGCCGAAGTTACTGCCCGGTTTTCATTGGATGCCATGCCCGGAAAACAAATGGCGATTGATGCGGATTTATCAACGGGGCTTATTGATGAAGATGAGGCTAGAACCCGCCGGAAAGAATTAGAAGAAGAGAGTACATTTTTTGGAGCCATGGATGGTGCATCAAAATTTGTTCGTGGTGATGCGATTGCCGGTATCGTAATCACATTTATCAACGTTGTAGCAGGCATGATTATTGGCGTAGCCCAAAAGGATTTAAGTTTCGCAGAAGCCGCCGAATCCTACACGCGACTTACCGTTGGTGACGGTCTTGTCTCTCAAATTCCGGCGCTCATTGTATCAACGTCTGCCGGCTTAATGGTTACCAAGGCAGGCGTAACCGGTGCAACAGAAGCAGCTCTTGGCCGCCAGTTAGCAGGCCAACCCAAAGTGCTTGGCTTGGTCAGCTTCTTAATGTTCTCAATGTCAATTCTGCCCGGCATGCCAATGCTACCCTTTGTCATTTTAGCCGCTATAACAGGGTTTGGGGCTTACTATGTACACAATAAAAATAAAGTGGGATTAGAGCAGGATTTGGTTGAGGCTGAAAACACTATCGTGGATCCAGCCGCCGCCGCGGAAGAGCCAATTTCAACAGCCCTAAAAATCGACTTTCTACGTCTTGAATTGGGATATGGTTTGTTATCCCTGATTAGTGCGCCTAAAGACGGGCAACGCTTGACGGATCAAATCAAAGCGCTTAGGCGTCAAATGGCTATTGAAGTTGGCTTTGTTATGCCGTCTGTACGCATCCAAGATAACATGCAGCTACCAGCAAACACATACGTTGTTCGGGTCAAAGAAATTGAATCAGCACGCGGCGAGCTCAGGCCCACAATGTTACTAGTAATGGACCCCAGAGGGGAAGAGATCACTCTACCGGGTGAAAAAACAACGGAACCAACATTCGGATTAGATGCAATGTGGATTGAAGAAGCAAATCGGGAAGAAGCCCTGTTTCGAGGATATACAGTTGTTGACCCTGCAACCGTCGTCACAACACATTTGACCGAAGTCATCAAAGATAACATGTCTGATTTATTGTCCTACGTAGAAACACAAAAACTGTTAGACGATTTAGATAAAGAACACCAAAAACTAGTTGCTGAAATGATCCCTGCTCAAATTTCGATGGGTGGTGTGCAACGCGTTTTACAAAACTTACTAACAGAACGGGTCTCTGTCCGTGATTTGCCAACAATTTTAGAAGGCATTTCAGAAGCCTGTGGCTTAACACGGAACGTCATGATGATTACAGAACATGTTCGTGCCCGCCTTGCACGCCAGCTCAGCGATCAAAACATCAACGATCAAGGGTTTATTCCACTGGTTACGTTGTCCCCTCAATGGGAACAAACATTTGCCGAAAGTTTGGTTGGACAGGGCGATGACAAACAGTTGTCTATGCCTCCTACACGCCTGCAAGAGTTTATAGCAGCCCTACGAACGACGTTTGAGCGACAAGCGATGGTGGGCGAAGCGCCTGTGTTGTTAACCAGCCCAGGCAGTCGCCCTTTCGTTCGTTCCATAGTTGAAAGATTTAGACCTATGACCGTCGTGATGTCACAAAATGAAATCCATCCGAAAGCTCAAATCAAGACGGTTGGCCAAGTATAACTAAATTCAGATAATCAAAACTTAGGCAGTTAAATGCGCGTTAAAACTTACATAGCACCGACCAATTCAGAAGCCCTTGAATTGGTGCGCGAGGGCCTTGGCGATGATGCCATAATAATTTCGTCGGGAAATACAGACGATGGCGAAGGCGTTCGGATTATCGCTGCCATAGATCGGACACCTACACCAGAAACAGAAGCCGCGATAGAAGAAGAGTGTGAAAATGTTTCAGACTTAAATATAGAGCAAACCGTTAAACAGGCCCTAATTTTCCATGGAGCCCCACCGCGTTTAATCACTCGACTTTCTAGTGCTGCCGCTAATGCTGATGCACCAAACCCAACCCTAGCATTAGCCGCCGCCTTCGATGCATTATTTGAGTTCTCTCAACTGAGAACTGATACCTTCAAAGCGCCGCTGATGTTGGTCGGCCCGCCCGGGTCCGGAAAGACAATTATAGCGGCAAAACTATGCACACAAGCGAAGCTCGCAAAACAATCTGTTAAAGCGATTTCGTGCGACACCCAACGCGCCGGCGGGGTCGAACAATTTAAAGCCTTCACCAATATTTTAGGTATAGATTTAATAACGGCATCAAGTGCTGATGATTTGAAAAATCACATTGCTTTGGATGCAAAAATACAAATGCAAATTATTGATACGGCTGCAACAAACCCATACAACGAAATTGAAATGGTTGATTTGCATCGGAAGATTAAAGCCAGTCAAGCAGAACCCATTTTAGTCCTTGCTGCCGGATCCGACCCGATGGAGGTCGCAGACATGGTGCGCTTGTACCGAGAAGTTGGCGTGAAACGTTTTATCGCAACACAAATGGATATCGCTAGGCGCGCCGGCAGCATTTTGGCTGCTGCAGATAGCGCCTCACTAGCACTTTGTAACGTCAGCGTCAGCGCAAAAGTATCCGATGAGCTGATCCCCATTACTCCCGTCTCACTCGCCCGCTTAATAATGCCATACACAGATGAAACCACATCAAACCACCCAAACACCGAGGCCGCTCAATGAACACTGAATCAGATAAACTGGTAGCTCCAACCACCCGTAACCGAGGCCGCAATATGTTTGCGATTGCATCGGGAAAAGGGGGTGTCGGAAAAACGTGGTTTTCGATCACGCTCGCTCATGCGCTCTCCAAAAAGGGACAACGTGTTTTATTATTTGATGGCGACCTTGGTTTAGCCAACTTAGATATTCAGCTTGGCTTAATGCCAAAACAAGATTTAAGCAATGTTATTAGTGGCCGCTTAACCTTAAACCAAGCAATCGTAGATTTTCCAGAAGCTGGTTTTGATATCATTGCTGGACGATCTGGTTCGGGAGGCCTCGCGAATATCGCCAGCAGCCGCTTACAAATGGTTGGCGATGACCTTGCTCTACTTTCTGCAAATTACGATACCGTACTTATGGATCTGGGTGCGGGTATTGAGCGTACGGTACGCCAATTAGCCCACAATGCAAAAACCTGTATTGTATTACTAACAGACGAGCCAACTTCATTAACGGACGCCTATGCCTTTATTAAAATCATGCACGCCGACCGCCCAGAAATAGAAATCAAGATCGTAACGAACGTCGTCAATTCAACACGCGAGGGCGAACGTACATACAACACCTTATTAAAAGCATGCCAAGGGTTCTTAAAAATTTCGCCACCGTTATTAGGTGTCATACGCCGCGACACCCGGGTCCGCGAAGCTATTCGGGCACAAACACCATTGCTAACCCGGTTCCCAAATTGTGAAGCCGCTCAAGACGTCGAACGCATAGCCGAAAACTTACTTAGCACCACAAATAGCTAGAACAGATCATGGAAACCGTCGTTCCCAGTACAGTATCAACAGGACAAACGACTTCTCCACCGCAACCCACCGCACAAATAACGGCACCGCCACCCGATCTTCAACGTCTTACGGTTGGCGCAAAATTGGATGCTCTTGTTTTACAAGGAATGAACAAAGGACTTGCTGAAATAGATACTTCCTTTGGCAAATTACAATTATCAACAAATTTTCCACTTCGCGCTCAAACCAATTTACAATTTCAAATCATCGGCAAATTTCCGCTTATGCAGTTGCTGATTACATCCGTCCAAGGCCAATCCCCCCAAGCCGCTCTAAGAACCCTGCAACCCAACACCTCGGCAAAGGCTGGCAGCATGAACCAAGGGGTTGGAACACCCGGCACAGGCGTATCTTCAACCGCTGTTCAGTCAACGAATACAGAATCAATTTCTTTAACCATGGGTGCAAATCTCGTTGCAACAAAAACCGGGGGACTGGCGGGAACAACCTCGTTACTCAATCCAACGGGTGTGTCACCGGTGCCACAATCAGCGCTTGGAGCAGCCACTCCCCCCACAGGGCCGATTACCGAATCGACACCGGTTCAAGCGAACACGGGAGCTAAAACAGGACTGGTGGGTTCGACAAGCACGTCACAAGGCACGCAAGGGGCTAGCAATCAAACGCCCGTAAATGCATCATTAAACC
>JAPKAX010000388.1 GCA_028825025.1 Rhodospirillales bacterium
GCTCCAGCATAATTCGTCATTTTAGGCAAACAGGATCAAGTTTTGCCCGGCATCACAGCTTATGTCGCCCGGAAGCAGTTATTTTGCTAAACTTCGGGCGTATTTCCTGATTTTGGGTAGAGCTATCCAGTGGGTTTTGACTTGGTATTCCGTAGAGCGTCAAGAACGTTGAACCCTTCGCGATGTAATGGGCGATGGCGGTCATCCCGAGCAGGGTTAGGTTTTAGCCAAGCTCATCAGCCGTGTTCGAGCTAATCCATAGCGGGACTTGTAGGTGGTGAAGGAACGTTCCCCACCGGGGCAGGTCACAGAGATTGCGTTGTTTCGCAGCCTTTTAGCGTCCGACAAAGGGTGGCCCCTATACCCTTTGCGCTGCACTTGATCATTAATGCCAAACTTGTCCAGCTTAACGCGTGTGGCTTAAGAGCTATATGCAGCATCCGCTTATAGCGCCGCCTCATCACCCAGCAAAAGTGTGTCCCGTTCGGTGGTGTCATGAGCGTTTCCGGGCGTGACGGTCTGACGATGTATGAAACCATCCTCATCGACGCCGGTGTGGGTCGAATACCCATAGGTGGATTTCATATTGCCCCGACTGTCAGCTTTTACGTGCCAGCCTGCCTCGGGGTCGCGCGTGGGCTCATCATTGGCGTCTTTTCCGCGCCCAGACTGCGCCGCCTCAACAGGTGTAGGGTTGATGATATTAATGCGCCCTTCAGTCATGATGATGTGTTTTGCTTCAGGCTTACAGTTCACTTCGCCCAGCAAAATACCCCACAGCCATGCTCGACCAACTGCTGGCAGAAGCGTCTGATAGTTGTGGCATCCAGTCCATCGCTGCCCAATTCGAAGCGGCAAATTTTCCTGAACAACAAATCACGAAACAGGGTCTGTGCTAGCTCCACATCGCTCAAGCGATCCCAAATACCTAGCAGGGAAGCACGAAGCAAAGTCAGCAACTAATAGCTTGGGCGACCGGTCTTGCTCGCGTAAATCCCGGCCATAAGATCTTCAAGTTTGTTCCAGTCCAGTAAAGGCTTGGCCCCATCCAGTCCATGATGGCTGGGGTGCTCAAGACCCGCGCTAGTGACGAAAGGCTCAGGCTGGGTAGTGAAAGGTTTTGCATGGGCTTTAAATAACAAAATTAACTATCGGGGGAATCCCTGAGTTGCAGAAGCCTCAAAAGAAAATAATGCTTTGAAGTATAATTTTCTATACCTTATCTAGCATGATAGCCCAAAAATTAGTGCTTTGTTCGAAGTTCACCCGAGCAGAGTAATCGTTGCCGAATTCATGGTAGCTTTAATAGTTTTCTTAAAGCTTAAATCAGCATTTTAGGGTGGTGACTTTGAACTGAGTTAACACAATTGATTCTGCAGCTTTGGCAACACATGCACTAACTGCTTTACTCGTCTGCCTAATTTCCAGAAATCTTAAATATATTCATACGAACACGATAATAGGTTTTTAGTAGAAAATTTTTTGGGGATTTGGAAATTTTTATAAAGGTTTGGTTAAAATTTTTAAAAATATAAGGAGAAATAATTTAAGAACACTTACTAACAAACGTCAATCATATCAAAGCAGTTTTAAAAAATATTATCGTAATAAATTTTTACACGTTAGGCTCCCTGATATCTCTGCTGTAAGTTTTAAGATCCTACTGCGGCAACGCAGTTGTGGGTGAAACTATTTAGTGGAATACTGATCTTGATTGTCCGACTTCAATATTTCAGTCTATTCTATGCAAATTATATGTGCTTACGTATTAAACAAAAAATGCAAGACG
>JAPKAX010000135.1 GCA_028825025.1 Rhodospirillales bacterium
TTTTCTCTGCGTACCAAATCTTCTAGAGTTACAAAATTAAAGCTGCTTCACTATCTTCTCAATTGGATGAAGATTGGTTGCCCATACGGTGGCGTACTAAAGGCACTCGCCTCAGAAGGTTTTTGAAATATCAGGCACTGGAAGCACGAAGTTAGTCTTCGGCCCCATTTATGTCTGAAGCTAAGGAATATTATTTTCGTGTTAAAGATGTTGATACGGCTTCGTCTCTTATTGATCTTTTTGATATTGATTTGAACTATTCGTATTGGCCAGTAAATATTTGGCTTACAAATTTGCTTCGTTTGTATAAATCAGAAATTATTGAATTGTTAAAGAAGTACGACATTTCTGTAAAAAGTTGCAGGTAGAACACTCAGGAATTAATGTACATGAAGACCACAATCTAGAAATCACATCGACTACGGATACTTCCGTTGAACATAAAATCAATGCTGTAAACAAAACGATTCCAGATTCCGCCTGACTTTTAGATGTGCCCATGATCTAGAATTCGAAATTACTTACCTTTAAATTCCGGCTTTCGTTTGTCCAGGAACGCTTTGTAGCCTTCAGCAAAATCATCCGTATCATAACAAGAAAAACCTTCTCGGTTCTCTTCAACGCTAATCGGAGCTGGGTCCCTTAAACGTTCTAAAAACTTGCGATGCCAACGATGAACCAAAGGTGCACCTTCAGCAATTCGATTTGCAGTTTCTAGGACTTCGGTTTCAACTTGATCATCTGCGACGATGCGGCTAACTAAGCCTTTTTGAAAGGCTTCCTCGGCATCAAAAACACGTCCTTCAACTAAAATTTCATAAGCAATGCTGGGGCCAACCAAATCAGATAAAGCTGATATTTCGGCATATGCCATGACCAATCCAAGTTTCGATATGGGGACGCCAAAACGACTTGATGTTCCACAAATTCGAATGTCGCAAAGGCCCGCAATCTCAAGCCCGCCACCAACACAAATCCCCTTGATCATCGCAACGCGAGGATGGGGACACTTTCTGATGATATCGACTGTGCCATGCATCAACTCGCCATAAGCCTCGGCTTGATCCGAGTTCGATCGATCATTCTCAAACTCTGAAATATCATTACCCGGACTAAAGGCCCTATCGCCAGCACCGCGCATAATAATACACCGCACCGTATCATCAGCATTTAACGCCTGAAATTTAGTGCCCAAATTACCCCACATGGATTTTGTCATGGCGTTTAATTTGTGGGGTCGGTTCAGCGTAATTGTTACAATGTTATCTTCACGCGTTTGCAGTAAGGCGTCGGGTTCCGGGTTAGCCATTATTCGTTTCCAGCTAGGTATGACATTGCTTGTGCCGTGCCGCCTTTTTGGTGAGGGATATTAGCCAGTGATAATCCCATCTCAACTCCAGACAGCGTGCCCATTAAGGTTAAGTCATTGAAGTCACCTAAGTGCCCGATCCGGAAAACTTTGCCTTTTACTTTTCCTAATCCCGTGCCTAAGGACATATCGAATTTATCTAAAATAATATGGCGTAATTTATCTGCATCGTGCCCTTCAGGAACAAGTACAGCCGTTAAAACGCTCGAGTATTCATCTGGATTTTGGCACAAAACTTCTAAACCCCAAGCTTGAACCGCGCGGCGTGTTGCTTCTGCATAACGATCATGACGCTTGAATACATTGTCCAACCCTTCTTCTAGCAACATATCCAAAGCTTCGCGTAGACCGTATAAAAGGTTTGTTGACGGTGTGTACGGATAGTAGCCCGTTGCATTGTTTGTAATCATCGGTTGCCAATCCCAATAGGATCGTTTGTATGTGTTTTTTTCCGATGCAGCCAGGGCTTTATTGCTGATGGCATTGAAGCTAAGACCTGGTGGCAACATCAAACCTTTTTGTGAACAGCTGATAGTGACATCGACCTGCCATGCGTCATGTTTAAATTCGACAGAGCCTAGGGATGAAATGCAGTCGGCAAACAAAAGCGCCGGGTGGTTAGCTGCATCCAAAGCCTTGCGAACATTGTGAACGTTGGAAACAACACCAGTTGATGTTTCATTATGAACAACACATACAGCTTTAATTTCATGATTTTTATCTTCAGCTAATCTAGCTTCAATTAAATCGGCTGGAGCACCTCGACGCCAGTCACCTTCAATAAAGTCGGGTTCGAAACCTAATTTAATGGCAAGATTATTCCATAAAGTTGCAAATTCACCGGTTTCAGCCATTAGCACTTTATCTCCCGGTGATAACGTATTCACCAATGCGGCTTCCCACGCTCCTGTTCCTGATGCTGGGTAAATAATGACGTCACCCTCAGTCTTGAAGATCTTTTTGATGTCTTGCAAAACACCTTTCGAGAAAATGCCAAAGTCAGGCCCGCGATGGTCCATGGTTGGATTATCAATAGCGCGCAATACCCGATCTGGAACGTTGCTAGGGCCGGGGATTTGCAAAAAATGGCGACCGCTTGTGAAAGTCATATGATTTATCTCCTGAAAAAAAAGTATTAAATATTTGTAACATTATGAATTCATTATCTGGAATCTGCAACTGGTTTTATGAATATACACGTTTTTATAGTAAGTAACTAATATTAAAGAGAAAATATGCTAAATATTGTATATTTAAACAAATAGCATTGGAAAAACTTGTAAAATGAATTCATTTTAGTAAAATATAGGGAGAGTTTTTTTAAAGGAGCCTTTTAATGAGCACACCATCCCATGTTCAAGGTAAACACACTGCACGAATTGGCGATAGCGCATTAGCATCGCGGTTAAACCGTGAACTTGAGGGCGACGTTAAGTTTGATCCCTTTACGCGGGGTCGGTATTCAACCGATGCTTCCGTTTATCAGATTGAACCTATTGGCGTAGTTGTTCCTAAATCAAAATCAGATATTCAAATTGCCATCGACATAGCGCGTGATGAAGGGATCCCGATTTTGCCGCGGGGTGGTGGGACATCGCAATGTGGGCAGACGGTGGGTGAAGCGTTAGTAGTCGATGTTTCAACGCATTTGAATAAGCTGATTGATTTTGATCCGGTTTCTAAAAGTGTGAAGGTCGAGCCGGGGATTGTTCTTGATCATTTGAACGCAGTCGTAAAAAATGAAGGCCTATGGTTCCCCGTTGATGTATCTACGTCAAGCCGGGCAACAATTGGTGGCATGACTGGCAATAACAGTTGTGGCGCACGCTCAATCCGCTACGGAACTATGCGCGATAATGTTCGCGCCATTGATGCGTTTTTAATGGATGGTAGTGCCATGCATTTCGGCGAAATTTCTGATAGCACAACACAAGCCGGATTAGGTGAAAGCCAAAGCCTATTGGTTGAGACACTTTTGAACATGGGACGTAAAGAAGGTGATCAAATTCGCGCTGGGTTCCCAGATGTGATGCGCCGGGTGGGGGGATATAATGTTGATGCATTGCTACCAGATGGCGCGCCAAAAGGAGATTGGGGAAACGCCCTTGTTAATCGAAAACAAGGCTTTCCAAACCTTGCTCATTTACTTGTGGGCTCAGAAGGAACGCTTGGATTTTCAACTGAGATCCAATTGGACCTACAGCCCCTACCTAATGAAAAAGTTTTAGGAATATGTCATTTTCCAACGTTCTATGCCGCTATGGATGCAACTCAACATATTGTAAAATTAGGACCAGCTGCGGTTGAACTTGTGGATCGAAATATGATCGAGCTGGCACGTGGGATTCCAATTTTTAAGGCAACAGTTGAAGCGTTTGTTAATGGAAAGCCTGATGCCATTTTGCTTGTTGAATTTGCCGGTGATGATTGTGATGAACAAAGAGAAAATTTAAAACGATTGGTCGAATTAATGGCTGATTTAGGGTTTCCGGGCGGTGTTGTTGAAGCTACTGACCCGACGTTCCAAAAAGATGTTTGGGAGGTTCGTAAATCTGGCCTCAACATTATGATGTCTATGAAAGGCGATGGAAAACCGATTTCCTTTATCGAAGATTGCGCTGTTCGATTAGAAGATTTAGCTGATTTTACGGCACGCTTAACAGAAGTATTCCATGCACAAAATACAGAAGGGACTTGGTATGCACACGCGTCTGTTGGGTGTTTGCATGTGCGTCCAATTGTTAATTTAAAAGGAGATTTAGGTGCCAAACAAATGCGTGAAATTGCTGAGCGCGCGTTTGAAATGGTGCGCGAATATAAAGGATCGCACTCAGGTGAACATGGTGATGGATTGGTTCGTTCTGAATTTCATGAAGTAATGTTCGGATCTCGAATGGTTGAAATTTTTAAAGATGTTAAAACGGCTTTTGATCCTGATAGATTAATGAACCCCGGTAAAATTGTTGATCCGCCAAAAATGGATGATCGTTCTTTATTCCGTTTTAAACCCGGTTACGAACAAATTGATTTGAAAACGGGATTGGATTGGTCCGAGTGGGGTAGCTTCGCGAGTGCGACCGAGATGTGTAATAACAATGGTGCGTGCCGTAAGCGCGATGCAGCTGTTATGTGTCCTTCGTTTCGTGCAACAGATAATGAAAAAGATGTAACGCGAGGTAGGGCTAATACATTGCGTTTGGCATTATCTGGACAGCTTGGGCCAGACGCTCTGACGAGCAAAGAAATGATGGATACCATGAAATTGTGCGTTGGGTGCAAAGGATGTAAGCGCGAATGCCCAACCGGTGTTGATATGGCAAAAATGAAAACTGAATTTTTATATCATTACAGAAAGGAGCATGGGCTGCGTTTGTTTGATCGATTGGTTGCATACTTGCCTCGATACGCATCAATGGCTTCAAAGTTTTCATGGGCGTTAAATGCGCGCGATACAATTTGGGGCATGGCTAAAGTAAGTCAATGGATTGCTGGTTTTAGTGCGGAGGTTAAGTTACCAGTGTGGTCGAACAATCCGTTTAATGGTAAAAATATGAATGATGATCACCCTGATTTAATCTTATGGGCGGATACGTTTAATCGGTATTTTGATCCCGAAAATTTGCATGCCGCACTGCGGGTTTTGAAGGCAGGTGGTTACAAGGTAAAGTTTGCTGAAGCCTTAGATGGCGAGCGTGATTTGTGTTGTGGGCGCACGTTTTTGGCGGCAGGTTTGATTGACGAAGCCAAATTAGAAGCCCGCCGTGTGATCGAAAGTTTCGCACCTTATATTGCTAAAGGCATTCCTATCGTTGGTTTGGAACCTTCATGTTTATTGACGTTACGTGATGAATATAAATCAATGTTACCGGTTCAAGAAGCAAATGATTTAGCAGAGAATTCTTTTTTGATAGAAGAGTTTTTGGCCCGCGAATTAGAGGCTAACCGCCTTAAATTAAACTTGAAACCAACGTCTCACAAAAAAGCGTTGCTGCATGGTCATTGCCATCAAAAAGCATTTGCTGTGATGGGAAGTGTTAAGACGATTTTGGCTCAAGTTCCTGATTTGAAAGTGGAGACACTAAACAGCAGTTGTTGTGGAATGGCGGGCGCGTTTGGATTTGAGAAAGAAAATTTGGAAGTATCGAAACGCATGGCAGAAGCAAGTTTGTTGCCAGCAGTAAGCGCGGCTGATGAACAAACAATTATAGTAGCAGACGGAACAAGCTGTCGCCATCAAATTTCAGAGGGGACTAATCGCAAAGCCGTTCATGTGATGCGAGTTCTTGATGAGGCTTTGGCTGGTGTGTAAGGGGATATTATGGAGAATTTAAACTCAAATGATAACGTCTCTGATTTGATAATCTCAAACGGGCAGACAACATTGCATGAAGAAGTTGCAGCTAAATTACGTGAACTGATATTCGATGGTGTGTTGGAAGTTGAAAGCCGTATACCTGAAAAAGCACTTTGTGAACGGTTTGGGATTTCCCGCACACCGCTCCGTGAAG
The DNA here is from genome assembly GCA_028825025.1 of Rhodospirillales bacterium. Lineage (GTDB taxonomy): Bacteria > Pseudomonadota > Alphaproteobacteria > Rhodospirillales > Casp-alpha2 > JABMNT01. The sequence continues at coordinate 5,878 of JAPKAX010000135.1, forward strand.
CTCTAAAAGTGTTAGCTCGAGAAGGGTTGATCTCTTTGCTGCCAAACCGAGGGGCTCGTGTCAGCAAAATTACGCCCAAAGATATCGACGAAGTATTTCCGGTCATGGGTGCACTGGAAGCGGTAGCAGGTGAAGCGGCGTGTAAAAATATAACCGAAGAAGGTATCGCTGAAATACGTGCACTTCATTATCAAATGGCGTTGCATCATACCCGTGGTGAACGTCTAGAGTATTTTCAACTGAACCAAAAGATTCATGAAAAAATATTAGAGGCTGCCAAAAACCCAACGCTATCGCAAATCTATAAAGGGCTATCTGGGCGCATTCGAAGAGCGCGTTATATGGCAAATATTCCAACACAACGATGGGACCAGGCAATGCGTGAACATGAAGTTATTTTGGAAGTTTTAGCTGCGCGGGATGGTCAAAAATTGGGTGACTTATTGAAAACACATTTGCTAAATAAAAGTGAAGTCGTGAAACAAACTGTGCGTAAAAATGAAATAGCAAACAAGGAATGATATCAATGATCAATACCTTACAAGCCGCTGCAAATTCAAATGCAACACTGTTACGCCGTGGGCACCAGGTGACGTGTGAAATTCTTATTGGTGTTGGTTTAAACGATTTCATTATTTCGCTTGAAAAGGGACATGTAAAAAATTTACGCCTTCGCACATTGCCTTTAGAATCGGGTATCTTTGCTATTCGTGCTGATGATGGAATTTGGGTCGAGCATTGGCAAGAATTTCCAAAGCGTAATTACCATGATTTGTTTTCAATGCTCTCTTCTGGATTAGCGACCATTGATGGCGACTTAACCATTTTTATGCAAAACTTAATTTATTTTAAAATGCTTTTAGCCGCACCCCGAAATCGGATGGAAGTATAATTGTATGTCTAATTTAGGCCCTGTGTTTGAACCCATTATTGGGCGGTATTTTAATCTTAATTTTGAAGGTCGTGATCACCGAATTTATGTCGAAGAAGCTGGCAGTGGGATACCGCTGGTCTGCTTACACACTGCAGGCTCCGATGCCCGGCAATTTCGTCATCTGATGTGTGACGCCAAAATCACGGATCACTATCGGGTCATCGCTTTTGATCTTCCTTGGCACGGGAAATCCAATCCCCCAAAAGGTTGGGAAGCCGAAGAATATCAGCTTGAAACAAAAGGATATAAAAATCTTGTCCGTGCCTTTTGTCAGGCCATGGCTCTCGATAACCCAGTAGTTATGGGTTGTTCTATGGGCGGGCGCGTTGTTCTGCATTTAGCTCTTGATCATCCAGATGAATTTAGAACTGTGATTGCCTTAGAAGGCGCCGACCGTTTGCAACCTTATTATGATACCAGTTGGCTCAATCGCCCTGACGTTCACGGTGGAGAAATTAGTGCTGGGTACGTATCCGGCCAAATTGCACCCCAAAGCCCCGATGAATATCGTTGGGAAACCCTGTGGGGCTATATGCAATCTGGACCGGGCATATTTAAAGGAGATCTTTATTTTTATTGGCAAGACGGTCATTTTGATGATCGCTCTGCCAACATTGACACATCGCGTTGTCCTGTTTATTTGCTTTCTGGTGTATATGACAACTCCTGTACCCCAGAACGTGCAACCGCAACGCACGAGCGAATTATTGGCTCTAAGCTTACAATTATGAAAGAAATGGGCCATTTCCCTATGTCGGAAAACCCCAATTTATTTCGTACACATTTAACACCCGTTTTGAATGATATTTTGGATAAAAAACTGAATAACCCACCGAGTATTTTGAAGGAATAGATATTTTTTAATGATATGTGATGCTCGTCACAGCCAGGCCGTATGTATTGACTTAATAGTGTTTTAATTAATAAATAGAACGGAGGCACGCAGACAATGAGCAAGTAAAAAAACCTATCAATTCATAAGTATTTTGCCAACCTTCTAGTGGTAACACCTTTCCGCCAAGCCAATGCTTGCGTCCCTCTCATTGTACGATAAGTATAACTATAAAAAAACTGTCACATCTGATCACATCCGTGTCAGGGTGTTACTGTGTCAAGATTGTTCTGTTATGTTGCTCTAACAATTATAAGGATAAAATGATAGAGAAATTTATAAGACTTGTTTTTGGTATAGAAATAACTGGGTATTTAACTGCGCGGGTTCAAGAAAATATCGCGCGCCAACAGCAGGAAAGTGAATTACTTATCAGCTGGGTAGAATTGGCCTTCGTCGCCTTCTTCTCTACTTTATTTGCTTTGTCGCAAAAAACCAGCGACATAAAAGTGTTTGAGCCGTTTCCTTGGGCAATCAGCCTATATTTATTATTTACGTTAACCCGGCTTAATGCTACTTAAATTTTTTCTGCCCAGTTGGTTGCTGATATAGTCCGTGATTTTGGTTATGAGCCTTTTGATGTTCCTGATTTGGAGCTTCCATATTCAATACGAACAACCAGCATCCTTTTATTTAAAAGCACCTACCGTGATGTATGTGTTTATTTACATCTCAATCTCCATACAAGCTATTAGGTTCGAGAATCTATATATTATGTGAGCCGAGTTAGCCGTAATTTTTGGCTGGGCGAGCATGGTGGGTTATGTTTTTGTCGCGGACCCGAACGATACAATGATAACTCAAAATTATATCGACTATCTCACATCGAACGCAGTTATTATATGTACTGAGATCATTAAAAATGTTGTCGATGATTGCTATTATGGTCGTATTATGTGCCGCTGTTATTCGAGTTCAACGCACTTTAAACCACACCATTTTAGATAAGTCTGCTCCAAAAGATCTATCGTGTTTTGTGTCGCGTGAAGTAGCGGATCGAACTACGTCATCCGACCGTGTAATTCATCCGGGTGACAAAGAATCGTGTGTGGGTGGTGTTATCTTCACAAACTTAGAAGGTTTTACAACTTTATCCAAA
>JAPKAX010000136.1 GCA_028825025.1 Rhodospirillales bacterium
TAAATGGCGTGGTATGAGTGGTGTGCAATTGGTGGTCTCCGATGATTATTCCGGTCTAAAGGCGGCGAGGAAGGGCGTGTTTGCGGGGTGGCTGTGTGGCGCTGAATGCCATTCACCATACGCCCAGCCAGAAAATCTGCAAACGCATTTGTGCTGAACTGCGCCAAATCTGACAACAGCAACAGAAAATTTGGGATTTCTGGTCGAGAGCTATCGTGAAAAGACTCCTTATCTTACCAAATGGCTTAAAGACAATGTGTCGGAGGGACTGGCTGTGTTCACCTTACCAGACTATCATCGCCGCCGACTGCGCACCTCCAATCCCATTGAGCGTGGCATCCAGCAAGAACTCAAGCGACGCACCCGCAAGGTCCGCGTCTTTCCAAACATAGAATCTCCCAAACGCCTCGTCTCTGACTTCCTCGTCAAGATCGACGACAAATGGGTTATTGCCATAAAGGGATATATCAAATTGGAATTACAGGATGACTGATCAAGTTAAATCTAAATTTCCAGACATCAGGTTGCTTAATCTTCAATGATCTTAGCCAAGAAACATGCCCTCTGCCGGGTCTTTTTATCGCCTAAAACTGGTATCGTTGACTGCGAGCTTTCTGTCACTCACATGCTTGATATGGGCTTGGATGATGTTTATCAAATTGAATTACAAGATATTAGTGGTTATATAAAAGTAGCGCGAACGCTACGTCATCGCGAACAACGGTTAGAAGAAATCATTGATATAGTTGCTCATGGGATCGTCACCGTTAATCAACAGGGTTTGATTACAAAGTTTAATCCGGCTGCTGAGAAAGTTTTTAAAAAACCAAGAGGGCAATTACTTAACGCACCCTTCTATAGCTTTCTTGTCGAGTTTCCTAGGCATACAGGCCATTTACAAACAACTGATAAAAAAATTCATATGTTCATGCTTACTCATGAAGATGAAAACCAGACGTTAGTCGAATTTACGGGTCTTATGTGGCCAAAATAACAGTGCCGTTCATTTATTTGATTCGTTTGCGATATAACGCAAAGCAAGCACCAAGAAGTGCTAAATCGACGTTTATGTGTTAAACTAATGGGACTGCAGTGGGGGTACATTGACACTGACGAGTGAGCTTGAGGTCGAGACAATAGTTATTTTTAATTTCAGCCCAAAACGAACCAATAACTAATTTGAGTTAACGTTTTTTGCGACCAGGCTTGCTATCTTCATCAAATAAGTCTGCCAACGCGTTCATCATGGTGCCGCCTAATTCTTCTGCGTCAATCAACGTGACAGCGCGCCGATAATAGCGAGTCACATCGTGCCCGATTCCAATAGCCGTAATTTCGACATCTGATTTGTTTTCAATAAAATCAATAGCATCCCGTAAGTGGCGTTCTAAATAGTTGCCGGGGTTTGCGCTTAAAGTTGCATCATCGACGGGTGCTCCATCTGAAATCACCATCAAAATACGCCGTTGCTCAGGCCGACCCATCAAGCGTTGGTGCGCCCACATCAAAGCTTCACCATCTATATTTTCTTTGAGCAAACCTTCACGCAGCATTAAGCCAAGATTTTTACGGGCTCGGCGCCACGGCTGATCAGCCCCTTTATATACAATATGACGCAAATCATTAAGTCGACCGGGTGTTTTTGGTTTGCCTTCATCGACCCATTTTTCACGCGATGAGCCGCCTTTCCAAGACCGGGTGGTGAAGCCAAGAATTTCGACTTTAACGCCACAGCGCTCCAATGTACGTGCCAGAATATCAGCACTCATGGCCGCAACGGTGATTGGGCGCCCCCGCATTGATCCGGAATTATCAATTAATAAGCTAACGACGGTATCGCGGAAATCGGTGTCGCGCTCCATTTTGAACGACAGAGGATGAACGGGGTCTATAACAACACGCGTTAAGCGCCCTGCATCCAGAATGCCTTCTTCTAGATCAAATTCCCATGATCTGGTTTGTTTGGCTAGTAATCTGCGTTGCAACCGGTTTGCTAGGCGTGAAACAACGCCTTGTAAGTTTGCAAGCTGCTGATCTAATTGTTGGCGTAAGCGGCTTAGCTCTTCTGGGTCACATAAGTCTTCAGAATCGACGATTTCATCAAACTCAGTTGTATAAGGCCGATATCTAAGCGAATTATCTGGGTCGTTGGGTCGATTGCCGTCATCCCACATACTGGGTCCTGCGGGCTCGTCCTCGCCTGCACCAGCCATCATGTCGTCGTCGCCACCTTCTGAAAACTCGCTTTCTTCGCCGGCTTCTGCTTCACCTTGCATTCCGGTCATCGCGCTTTCATCGCTGGCATCTGAATCAGAGCTGTCCGAGCCATCTTCGCTCGCATCATCGCCTGCTTCATCTGAATCGTTCTGGTCTTCAGAATCTGAAGGTTGGCTGTCATCGTTAATCAATTCCAGCTCTTCAACCATTTCGTAGACTAGGTCCGAGAATGCGGCCTGATCATCGATGCACGTGTTCATGACTTGAAATTTCTCGCCAATCTTTGCTTCAATATCATCTCGCCATAAATCGATCAGCGCTTTCGCACTTGAAGGCGATGGCTCACCTGTTAAGTGCTCGCGTGCTAAAAGGCCAATAACATCGGGCAACATGACCACATTTTTGTCGACTACACCTTCGTAACCACGGGCTTGGCATCGTTCGTCTAAAAGGGCGGTTAAATTTTGTGAAATACCGCTTAGGCGGTTAGCGCCTAAGCTTTCGCAACGGATCTGTTCCAAAGCGTCGTATACAGCCCGAGCATCAGGACCCGGCGGCATATGTTCGCGGTGGATTTGTTCATTATGATGACGTAATCGAAGTGCCAACGCATCCGCTGCACCGCGCAATTTTGTTAAAGATGCTACGTTTGTATTTCCGCTGGGTGCAGGCAAATGGGCTTGGTTCCCCGTTAACGAGGCACCCCCTGGTGCGAAATTAACGTTAACCTCTTCATCGCGTTGCCCTGCAACAGCTTTAAGAGTTGCCGCCGTAACGCGCTTGATCAGTTCATTTGGGTCTTCAGCTTGCATTGATTTTAAACTAGCTAACTAATACGCCGCTTGCCGATTCAGGCAATTCTTCGCCCATCGCGCGCTGGTAATATTCAGCAACAACCGGGCGTTCTAACTCATCACATTTGTTTAAGAAAGTGACACGGAAGGCAAAAGCAACATCTTTAAAGATATCAGCGTTTTCAGCCCACGTCAGAACCGTACGTGGTGACATGACGGTTGAAATATCACCGTTCATAAAACCGGTCCGGGTCAGATCTGCTAACTCAACCATAGCGCTGATTTTATCTTGCCCTTCTTTGGTTGCGTATTGCGGCAACTTAGATAAAACAATTTCTTGTTCAGCGGCATGAGGCAAATAGTTCAATGTCGCTACGATGTTCCAGCGGTCCATTTGACCTTGGTTGATTTGTTGTGTGCCATGATAAAGGCCAGTTGTGTCGCCTAAACCAATTGTGTTGGTGGTCGAAAACATACGAAAATAAGGGTTTGGTTGAATTACACGGTTTTGATCAAGCAAGGTTAATTTACCTTCGACTTCTAATATCCGCTGAATAACAAACATAACATCTGGGCGTCCGGCGTCATATTCATCAAAAACTAGTGCCAAGGGTTTCTGTAAGGCCCATGGTAAAATACCTTCTCTGAACTCAGTGATTTGTTTGCCGTCCTTCAATACGATTGCATCTTTTCCAACCAAATCAATACGGCTGATATGACTATCCAAATTAATCCGAATACAAGGCCAGTTTAGGTGCGCTGCGACTTGCTCGATATGTGTTGACTTGCCTGTTCCATGATATCCTTGAACCATGACACGACGATTATGGGAAAACCCAGCTAAAATCGCCATTGTTGTGTCGTGGTCAAAACGGTAGGTGTCGTCAACATCCGGAACGTGCTCACTGGTCTGACTAAAAGCAGGAACCTCTAAGTCGCTATCAAGGCCAAAGACCTTGCGAACGGATACCATAGTATCGGGTTCTTGTTGCATAGGTGAGTTCGCTGTTTCGGCTGTCGTAGTCATCAGAATTTTCCGTTCAGTGGATGTTTAATTTGTTTGCAGTAACTAATGAATAGTTTGACCGAAATTACGTACGGGGTCAGACAGGTTCAGTCAAGATTGAATAGAAAGAATTAGCCGTTTAGTCAGTAACTACTGCCCAAAGTCTATGAAAATTTAGAATTAATTAGAGTAATATATATATAAAATATGTTGCATTAGCCTATTCGTTGTTAAAATTTTGATTGTTCCATAATATTGAAGAATAATTTCTTTTGTTATTCCAAGTCCTAATCCTGCACCGCTTGTGTTTATGTTGTCTTCAGTGGCGCCGTGGACAAACTTATGGAAAATTAGAGGCTGAAGCTTTTCTGATATGCCGTAATCCGTATCTATAATTGATATTTGAGCATTTTCACCATTCTTGATCTTTGATGCCTGTATTTGATCACCGCTTTTGAAAATTTAGCGGCGTTAGAAAATAAATTTGCTATGGATTGATGCACACGCCCTTCATCCCCTGAAACCGTAAGCTATTCAACCATTTCGACGTCATGTTCTTCGGCCAACCCACTGTTCATTTTTATCGCTAATTTCAACAGTTGCGTTACATTCAAGGGAATAAGGTGAAGCCACTGTTTTCCAGATTCTAACCGCTCAATAACAAGGATATCATTAGCGATCGCCGCCAGTTGTTCACTGTTATGCCATGCCATTTCTAAAAAGTCTTTTGCTTTTTGTGGTATTTTGCCCGTAATGCTTTTGGTTAACCAAGCGCAAGGACCTCAGTATTGAAGTTAGTAGGGTACGCAATTCATGGCTCATTGTTGCGACCATTCGCGATTTTAGTCGTGTTGTCTCTTCGGCAAGATCTAGGGCTTGTTCGAGTTCTTCTATGCGCTCTATAGCTTTAATATCTAACTCGCCGGGCACATTCTGCAAGGCCTGTTCTGCGCGTTTCCGCTCAGTTATATCGCGGCTAACCATGATATAGGCTATTATGTTCCCATCCGTGTCGGTGAAGTGAGTGCCTAAGGATTCATTTAAGAAAATGTCTCTATTTTTGCGCTTATAATAAAATTCATAAGGGATGCTTGATTTAAATGCATCTGGGTTAAACCGAATCGACCCTTGGGGACCATATTCATTAGGGTTGGCATAAAACAGCTCTAGTGATTCGCCGGTGAGCTCTTCGGGGGTGTATCCATTGATCTTTGTGATTGCCGGATCGCTCATGGTGATTTTCCAATCCGCATCTCGCAATAAAATAGGATCAACAGATTAGGCGAAAACCGCTTCAAAAAGAGCATGTTGGCGCATTAATTCAATTACAGATATTTTCCGATATGTGATATCTTGGAATGTTCCAAAAGACTGTCGACATTGTCATTATCATTTAAATTGATGATTCTCGTTGTTCGGATGTGGCGGATTCCATTCTTTGGCCTTTGTATTCTAAGGTAATATTGAAAGTTTTGCTTTTCTTCAAGCGCCAAACGTACACATTCAGTAACCCGGTCCCTGTCGTCTGGGTGGTAAGCATTAATAGCTGCTTCCACATTACTAATGGAGCCAATTTCTTGTCCATGTATGAGATAAACCTCATCTGACCTAAAGAGTCCCCCTGTTTTAGGATAGGCCATCCAATGCCCGATATGCGCTAGTCTTTCAGCTTGCAACAAAAATTGAGTTCGTTCCGCTAATAAGCGCTCGTTTTCGAGTTGTTCCGTTATGTCTTGGAACGTGCCAAGCACAGAACGTAAATCACGGTTCTGAAATAATCAAACAGTACCAGTTGCTTGGACGGTGCGTAACGAGCCGTCTGTTTTAAATAAACGTAAATTAAACTGAAAATCTTTTTTTCTTCAAGCGCACGGGTCACATTTGTTGAAATCAATTCGCGATCTTAGGGTTGATAGGCTTTTATGGTGGCTTCAATATCAATTTCGCCTCCAATCTCAAGGCAGTAAATATGAAATACTTGGTCAGACCAATAAAGCTTGTCCGTCTCTAGTTATGATCTCCCATTGCCTAAGGGTGACTTTAGAGGTATCTGACATTATATCTGTCTCATTGAGTTCGACAGTTTTTGTGTGATAAAATTGATTAAGAGCCGATAAAATCCATTAAAACTTTATAGGCTTGGTTCACATCTTTGATTTTTTCATCCGAGCTCGCGTCAGCGCCTTTCGCGTCTGGATGATAGCGTTTTACCAGTTCTTTGTAGCGTTGTTTTATACTTACCGCATCGCCTGGCCGGTCTAATCCAAAAATAGCCAAAGCCCGGGTTTGTTCCGAGCTGTATACGGCATCGCTGGAAGAGGAGCTGTTACCTGTTGGTCGAGCGTTATGCAAAATATCAAAGGGGTCGTGAATTGAGTTAAAGTTTATTGCCGATTCTAAGTTTGCGGTGTCATTTGCGCCTAGCCGCCATGAGGGGCGTTGCCAGACGGTGTCTTTACGGACATCAGCTTCAACCTCATCGTCGCTCATTCCGTCATAGTAATTCCAAGTTCTGTTATATTCTCTTGCATGGATTAAACAAAACCATCGAAAGCTGCTGAGTTCATCTCTTGATTTTGGTGCCCGGTGAACCCCATCGTTGCCACATTCCGGCCATTCACACTCGCTCTCATCTTTCGATTGATCTGAGTTGTGCAGTTTTAAAAGCCCAATTCCTAGTTCCAATACCATGCACATATTATGACTAATCTGTTAGATTGAATCAAGTTCAAGGCTTTGTGGTCTAATTGATGAATATGATTTTGTTTAAGTTGCTATATTCTTTTCTACAGTAATTATTGAAAATATCTTATTTATAAAATAACGTTTGAAATGCTTGTTAGTGTGGAAAATAAAAAATGGCAACAATATAAAAACTCTTTTATTATTAAGAACGTGACGGTTAATAAACGACGAACCAGTTTAAGGCTAGAACGTGCGAGTTGGTTAGCGCTTGAGGATATTTGTCAGTTTGAAAGCTTGTCTTTACATGAGTTATGTTCGTTGGTTGAGCGTCAGCGCCAAGGTTCTAGCCGGACATCCGTAATCTGCGCTTTCGTTGTAAGCCATTTTTTGAAAAGCCGCTATTGACGCCAGGACTTTTGCTGATTCGAACCGTCAATCGTGTTTGTCAGAAATTCAAATTAATGGAGATTGATGGTCCCTTTTACATATAACCGTTTGGTTTTATACCCGATATTTATTCATTCTCTTGTTCTGTTTCTTCAAAAAATGAAGGCCACATGCGTTCAACAATAGGACCATTTGGCGCATAAGCGTGGCAGGTCCCAATTATTGCCGGGCGGCGCGTTGGTGTTGTATCTGGATTTGCTCTCCTGCGCATGGGGACAATGGTTTGGTAAGCCGTAACAGCCAACGGTCCAATTAATAAGTCGCGTAAGTGGGTACATCCATGCGTTCCCCCCATTGCCTGATTGACAGCTCGTCGCCATCCTGGGCCAATTTTTAGTCCTTTTAGTTGAGCAAAATTATCACTGATGTCGCCACAAATATGATACGGAGCAAACTCGGTTGATGCTTCTGCGCTTTGTATAACCATGTCATCATCGATGGTTATCCGCATAAGCATATGATGAATGGGTTCGCCACTTGCAATATGTTCACGGTCAATACTGTCAAATGTATAGGATTTTGTGTCGGTCATGTACCCGTCAATATCCCACAATCCATCCTTTCGTTTGTATCCGGTGCATTGAATAGACCGGGTGTGAATGTGGTCGCGGGGAGCCGGCTTCGATATGGGCATTGAGTGTCCTTAAATACGTCGGAATTTTCGTGATGAGACTGGGGATGACGAACCCAAAGCGCAAGTGTGATGTTGTTGGTTTTATCTAATTTTATGGTTTTGTTGAATTGTAAGCTTGATTTGCTTAACCTAACAAACGTTAGGTATCTATAATGAGCTACACCTATACTTGATTGAAGGATTTAACATGTTGCAAAAAAAGGCTATATTAAATGCTCAGCCCCGATCTGATAATCGGTTGAATTTGCTTGATGCAGCGGCACTCCGGTTCTGCGCGCGGGGTTACGACGGTACCTCGATGCGCGATATTGCTTCAGATGTTGGAATTAAAGCAGGCTCAATTTATTATCATTTTGAATCGAAAACCGAACTGTTGATCGCTGTTCACGAAGAAGGCATTCGGCGCATTACATCGCTTGTTTCGACTGCTATAGTAACAGCTAATACACCGCGGGACCGCTTGAAAGCCGCTATGATTGCGCATTTACAAGAAATTTTAAGTGGTGGCGATTATGCCCAAGTTGTGATTTGTGAATTGCCGCGCATTGATGACCCACGCCGTCGTCGCTTGATAGACGCACGCAACGAATATGAGCTGATTTTTAGAAATTTGATTAAGGATCTAGGAATTGGATCTGAAATTAAATGTTCCCAGCTTCGGTTTTTAATTATGGGGGCTATGAATTGGTCGCCTATGTGGTTCAATTCAGATGGTCAATCACCAGAAGAAATTGCCATAGGTTTCTTAGACTTAATTACAGTAACGACTGACTAAAGTATATATTGAGCATGGATAATGAAAAGTCTGTGATAACAGATGGCGTCCGAAATTTAGAATTAAAGTTGGGTCGGCGGCCAAAGGTGATGGTCACCAAAATTGGCTTAGATGGCCATGACCGTGGCTCGCGGTTGGTCGCTGGGTTTTTGCGTGATTGCGGGTATGGAAGTTATTTACACAGCTCCCTGGCAATAAATTAATAACGTTGTTCGCCAAGCTATGGATGAAGATGTTGAT
>JAPKAX010000137.1 GCA_028825025.1 Rhodospirillales bacterium
CCACTATGTCCTGCTTCATTCTAGATCCTCATTCACAATTGATTAATTGCTAGTTTGCTGCCGGACAAGACTATTTTCGATTGTCTCTTTAGTGTTCAAGTTGCACTTGCGCTTGCGCTTAGTGCTATCGCAATTGCCTGTATTGAATTGGAACATGTACGTTGCTCGCAGTATGTCTCGCTCTATTTGCTATATACGGATAACAAAGATATCAAATTAGACATATTTTAGCGTTAGCGCTCACCCTTGCAGAACCCAATTTTTGCGTATTTGGGTTAAACTCCAGCGTAATTCTGTAGATGTGCTTTAAATCTGACGCCACCATTTCTATGGAGAGCATTTTCCACTTCTTTTATCTCCGAACACCCATATATTATTTGTTTTAAAAATTAAAATTGATCATTTTGTCTATCGTATCTTCGCCATTTCCTTACGGCTAAGATAAAATATCATAAGGGTTCAATAGCAAAAACACCATTCTTCAGGCAAGCATAGCGCAACACGATTATTAATATCCACAGAATATATATCCCGTATTTCGATAATAAGAATGATACAAATTGATAGTTTTTAATTTTCTGTAACTGCAATACGCAGTCGCTTATATAGTTCATTTTTTAATAAAAGTTTTACATAAAATCTCAGTCAGTGAGATTTTTCAAACTCTTCTTGCACGGGCCTGCAGGCCTTAATAAGCTTTTTATAATATAGGGATAAACATAATATAATTGGAATGAGCATAATATAATCAGGATGAAAATAATGAAGGTTAATTTTCTTGATCGTGTTGAAGGCATTTCTCAAGTCACTGTATGGATGGCTGGATTTGCCCTTATTTTTGTGGCTATCATTGTTTCGGTTGAAGTTTTTTTACGACAAGTATTTAATTTTGGTTCGTCGTTTGGCACTGAATATTCTTCATTTATGCTGACTGCTTGTGTTGCTTTTGGTCTCTCTTTTACTTTGCTTAAGCGGGGCCATGTCAGAGTGGACTTAATAAAGTCTTTTTTTCCAAAGATAGGTGTTTTCTTAGATCTTCTTTCAGTCACGGCACTTCTAATTTTTTCTGCGTTTCTATCAGTTTACGGTTGGGGTGTTTTGTCTGACTCGGTGAATTCTCACTCAGTCTCTACATCCTCACTGGAAACACCGCTGTGGATTCCGCAGGGCATATGGGCAGTGGGGCTGTTTTTCTTCACGTTTACTTGTGCTGCAATCCTTATCAATTCCATCAGCAAATTAGTCAGAGGAGATATGGCGGGTGCGTCGTCTTTAATATCAGCACCATCAATTGGTGAAGAAGTAGAGGACGCAGTACGTGATGCAACCAAAATTAACTGAGCTTATCTTTAAAAAATGGAGTAGGGATAGATGATATTCTCTGTATTCTCCCTTATTCTTGCTCTGTTCTTCTTAAGCATACCTGTTGCTGCATCGATCTTTTTCGCTGGGTTAATGTTAAGTTATTTTTACACACCAATTCCCATTTATCGTGCACTTGGTGAGATAGCATGGAGCGCCAGTTCAGATGCGTTGCTGACAAGTATCCCTCTGTTCATCCTGATGGGAGAATTCTTGTTACGTGCAGGCATCGCTACTCGAATGTACGCTGCAATCAACCATTGGATTGGTTGGCTGCCTGGAGGGCTTCTACATTCCAACATTGGTGCTTCGTCTGTTTTTGCGGCTACTTCCGGATCTTCGGTCGCAACCGCCGCAACAGTGTCTACCGTCGCTCTGCCACAAATGGAAATCTATGGCTACAATCCACGTCTGTTCATGGGTAGTATCGCTGCTGGCGGAACTCTTGGAATCCTCATTCCGCCATCGATCAACCTAATTGTCTATGGAGCACTGACAGAAACATCAATTCCGAAATTATATTTGGCCGGTTTTATTCCTGGGTTTATATTGGCTACTAGCTTCAGCTTGTTAATCATTATAATCTGTGTTTTTTTACCTCACCTTGCCGGCCGTCAAGAAGATTCTAGCTGGCACGAAAAGATTCACTCACTACCAGCTCTTGTACCACCATTGCTGATATTTTTCATTGTGATTGGATCAATCTACGCAGGCGTAGCTACCCCCACAGAGGCTGCATCCCTTGGCGTGGTCTCCGTACTGATCTTAACGGCGGCGAACAGAAAATTAACAATTAGCGTGATTTTGAAATCCGTTGAGGGAACAGTAAAAACAACTGCGATGATCATGCTGATCGTGATTGCCGCATCATTTTTAAATTTCGCAATGACGATGGTAGGTTTCAGCCAAATGTTATCGAACGCAGCAGCTAACAGCGGCTTTTCCCCGTACCAAACGCTCTTTTTAATTATATTATTTTATCTTATTCTTGGTTGCTTCATGGAATCGATGGCCATGATGATCACGACCATCCCGATAGTTACACCGATTGTCGTTCAAATGGGCTTTGACCCGATCTGGTTTGGCATTGTAGTCATCCTCTTGGTGGAAACTGCGCTGATCACGCCTCCGGTGGGGGTGAATCTCTACATTGTGCATGGTGTCCGCGGTCAGGGCCCCCTGCATGATGTGATGATTGGTGCTGCACCCTTTGTCATAGCTCTTGCAGTCGTTCTAGGTTTAATAATTGCTTTTCCTGAAATCGTCCTTTGGTTGCCAAAATTTATGGCAAACTAGTTGCGCGAGGCGAAATATTTCATTGCGTTTAATAAGAACTGATAACTGAAACTGAAAAGGAAAAACTTAAAATGAACAAAAATTTTAAATTGTTGGTGGCTTTGACTGGGTTGCTGTTACCTACGACGGGCATTGCTGAAAAATTAATGCCGAAAACTCACTTTCAGGTCATTGGAAACCACAGCACTAATAATACCTACAAGTTGGGTGAGAGACCGTTTTGGGAAAAAGTTATTCCAGAGAAGTCGAACGGACAAATTACTGCCGATCTAACGCCTCTCGAGGCTAGTGGCCTCAAAGGCCCAGAACTCCTGCGCTTGATGAAGGTAGGTTCGCTTCAGTTTGGAACTGGTGTTCTAGGCTATATGGCCGGTGACAGCCCTGAGTTCATGGCGGTAGACCTTCCTGGATTTTCATCGAATTTTCAGGAAACCAGAAGATACAGTGAGTTGTTTCGGCCGATGTGGGAGGAGATTACTGAGAAAGATTACAATACGAAACTATTAGCACTATTTCCCTCTCCGCCCCAAGTTTTTTGGTGCAAACCGGAGATTAACGGTCTTGATGACCTCAAGGGTCTTAAAATCCGCGTTTCGACCCCGGCAATGGCGAGTATGGTGTCCAAGTTTGGTGGATCTACGGTTAACACTCCGTTTCCAGAAGTTCCAACTGCACTTGAGAGAGGTGTAATTGATTGCGCCATCACGGGGACGCTTGCAGGTAACCTAGCCTTGTGGCACGAGGTATCTGAATACCTCTACCCGATGGCGATGGGCTGGAGTCTACAGTTTATTGCAGTTAATTCAGATTTTTGGAATTCCCTTGATCCCCAAGTCCGGCAGTTCATGGCGGCCGAATATAAGGAACTTGAAGATCGGTTATGGGACATCATGGATGCTGATGTAAAGCAGGGGATTGACTGTAACATAGGCGCTGACAGTTGTACGCTCGGAAACAAGGCTGACATGAAACTTGTTGAAGTCACTGCAGAAGATTTAGCGCGCCAAGCGGAAATCTTGAACAATATCATCATCCCCGATTGGTTGGAAAAATGCAGCGATGAGTGCAAAAGGTTGTTCGCAAGCATTGAACGGTAACGCAGGATGAAACGAGCGCTCGTCTATGTGATCGCCCATGATCACCTCAGGGCGGGCGCTCTGTTTGATTTTAATCGAGAGGCTTAAGCAATGATTCCTGAAGATCCTTTTGCCGATGGTGGCATTATAGTGTTTGCAGAAAAGTTCAGAAGAGGACAGGTGACATCTGTGGCAGTGACGAAAGCATGTTTGGCTAGAATTGAAGCACTTAACGCTTCTATTGGTGCATTTTGGCATATTGATGCTGAGGGAGCACTCGCGACTGCTGCTGCAATGGACGCCGCTTTTTCAGCGGGGGTCTATCTTAGTCAACTAATGGGTGTTCCGGTTGCGGTAAAGGATCTGCTTGTCGTCGATGGTATGCCAGTGACGTTCGGTTCGGATCTCGATTTATCAGAAATGATTGGTTTCGAAGGGCACTATATTAAATGCTTGCGCAACGCTGGCTGCGTTATTTTGGGTAAAACGGCTACGGTAGAGCTCGCTTTCGGAACAACAGGTATCAATGAAACATTAGGCACGCCGCGCAATCCTCATGATCCAGAGGTTTTTCGTGTTTGCGGTGGGTCTTCTTCAGGTTCGGGCGCCGCTATAGCTGCGGGGTTAGCTGGTTTTGCTGTTGGAACAGACACTGGTGGTTCGGTCCGAATACCTGCTGCATTATGTGGCATTTTCGGTCATAAGACGACCAAAGGACTTTACGATACTAACGGTGTTTTCCCGGTCAGTCCTACCTTTGACACTATAGGCCCACTCACGCGCTCGGCAGCCGACGCCGCACTAATATTTTCAGCCACTACTGGAACTATAGTACCAGAAATTGCGGCGCCGACGCTACAATTTTTAAAACCAAGCAATTATTTTTTTAACGATCTCGCTGTGGAAGTTAGTGACGCTGTCTTTGAAAGCATTGAACGTCTGACTACTTTTGGAGCCTCATTTGTTGATGTCGAGATTCCTGAAGTGTCAGAACGAGCAGCCATATACCCGGAGATCGTGCCGTCTGAACTTATGTCGGCAATAGGCGCGGAGCGCTTTGCACAGGGACGTGCCCAGATGGACAGCCTGACCGCTTCGCGAGCGGAGTACGGACTTAATGTCAGTGCGGTTTCTTATATCGACGCAGTAAAGCGAATGAGAGAGTTGACGCGCATTGTAGCGCAACGTTTGGATAATCAAGGAACTTTGATTACGCCGACTGTGCCAATTATTGCGCCGAAAAAATCCGAACTTGCAGATATCGAATCTGGTGTGAGCATTCACAATCAGCTTGTGCGCAATGCTCAGCCTGCTGGCATTTTTAATCACTGCGCAGTGTCACTGCCAGTACAGAAAATAGGGAAACCGAGCCTGCCGGTTGGGCTGCAGCTCTCTCGCGGGGAAGGGGAGGATGCTTTGTTGCTCGGAATTGCTCGCACGGTAGAAAAAATTTTAGGCGTTGGTGAACGGCCACAGTGTTTGTTTGATTCATCGAGCGACAGGGTTCAAGGAGATTAAAATGTTTTGTGTCAAAGATATGCCGTTACAGGCAGATCCAGAGTTCATCGCTTTATGCCTTCAAACGGATACTGCTACCATTGGTCATCGGCTACAGGATGGATTTCTTGATCGCAATATTCGTCCGGTGCTTGGAACCGGCACTATCGTGGGTACTGCCATTACGCTTTGTCTTCCTGCCCAAGACGCAACGCTAATTCACTATGCGGCGGGCAAAATGCGTCCGGGGGATGTGCTCATCATAGATCGTGGTGGCAATGATCACTTCGCTTGCATCGGTGGAACGGTAGCAGTCGCCCTGCAGGTGGCAGGTTGTATCGGTGCAATTGTAGATGGGCCAATCACTGACCCTGATGAATTAAAGGAGGTTGGCTTCCCAGTATGGTCTCGCGGTATTTCTGCCATTACCTGCCGCAACCAGGGGTTGGGTGGTAGTATGAATGTGCCCATCTCCTGTGGTGGAGTAGTTGTCAACCCAGGAGACGTGGTGTTTGCTGACAATTGTGGTGTCGTTGTACTTCGTGAAAAGGAAACACAAGAAAACGTGGAATGGGCGGTCGAGTTCTCGAGTAACGATCGAAAAAACTGGGAACGTGTGCGTAATGGAGAGAAAATTGCTGATATCTCAGGTGCTACAGAACTCGTTGAGGCCAACATGAGCGAGACTAGTCAGATTTCAACTTAAGATCTAGCAACTTAAAAATCCCGCAGATTTTTTGGAGAAATTAATGAGCACAAAGATTGTCAGCCTTGTTCAAGAAGTTTTAACACACGAGAGTTTTTCACCTTACGGTAGGATTATTTCCAAGCCGCAGACGCCTGCGAAACTGGCATTTGATGAGGTTGAATCTTGGCTTCTACCGTTTGAAGTTGGCTCGGCTGCACAACTGATGTTGAACCGGTTTCACAAAGGATCGGGGCTATTCAGCGTCTTGGAACGACACCGGACTGTGACACAGTGTTTTTTGCCATTGGGCGGCATTCCATTCATAATGGTTGTGGCTGTTTCTAGCAATCACAATAGTGACCAGATCCCAAAACCAGAAGATCTACGTGCCTTCTTGGTAAAAGGTGCCGAAGGTCTTTTATTATGGAGAGGAACTTGGCATTCTATCGCACGGTTTCCTGTTGGCGCACCCTACATTGATATGGGCTTTCTAACGGATACCAATACTCAACACGAAATTGAACAATACAAGGAAAAAGGAAAGATTCCAAAATTAACAGATTTTCTCGACCTCGAAAAAAAATATAAAACAGTAATGCGAATTGAAAATTATAACTGAATATACAAAGAACAGTAAGCCAAAGCTTGTACGAATGGAAGGTGACAGTGAAGTTAATGATAATCTAAATTTTTTACTACATATTGAACCGTGGTGCAATGACGGGGCGCGTGAATTTTTATCAAGTTTGACAAATATGCACCTCCGTCGTTTGACTTACTGAGCTGGAAGACGAGGCTTTGATGAACAAGGTATCTGCACAAGAAATGCACGACTGTAAGTTTGCAAAGGAACAAGTAACAAATTTTGCGCGCGCTCAACGTGGATCAATACCCGGCATCGAAATGGAAACGCTATCCGGTGTCATTCACGTTTATAAAAATACACCTAATCAACCGGTCGGTTGGCACGTGCCTTCTGAGAAATTTCCGGTGGTAGGCTCGGGGCACATGTCTTTCGCGACGGCATTGCTGCGATGAAGCTTGGAATCGCATATGGAATCTACGTTATCGGCGAAATGCAGTCGGTTGGTTTTGTAGCGTTGGGTTTGACGATGTGCCTCTCGCGAGCTGGCCAGCCAACAATCTCACAACGAACCGCCAACTGATCGAAAAAATTGTCAAGATTGCGGCGAAGTATATTATCGACAACATTCACAAAAAAAGGTGAATCAAAACGTTTTATCTGTAAAAGGCGAACTGATAATTCGTAATGCCACATTGCCTGATAAGAAATTTCAACAAAGACAAGGGATAATTCAATGAAACAAATAATTACACCGAATGTCATCACAAAAGTTGCTTTTAACTCTTCCGACCCTCATGAGGTGCGTCAGGCGGCGCGTGCAGGCATTCTAGATGGCCCGACTACAACCCTTGCTGCAGGCCATGTACAGGCGAACATTGTCATATTACCCGCTGATTTCGCTAGTGATTTCTTACTTTTTTGCCAGCGAAATCCGAAGCCTTGTCCCCTAATAGCGATGTCAGATGTGGGTTCCCCGCGCCTCCTGAAGCTTGGTGAAGATCTGGATTTACGTACTGATCTGCCGCGTTACCGAGTGTTTCGTGATGGTAAAATGGTTGAGGATAGAGCCGATATTTCTGAGCTTTGGCAAGATAACTTCGTGGGTTTCGCACTTGGCTGCTCCCTGTCGTTCGAAAGCTCTCTTGGAGAAACGGGACTTTCACAAGCCTATCTTGAGCAAGGTCGGGTGGTACCAACCTATGTAACGAACATTGACTGTGAACCAGGCGGTTGTTTCAGTGGAAAACTTGTTGTTTCGATGCGGCAGTTTTCGGCGCAAGATGCGATTCGGGCTATCCAAGTTACGAGTCGTTTTCCTAATGTGCATGGCGCGCCTATTCATATTGGCGATCCAAGCACGATTGGCATTAATGATCTCGCTGTCCCGTATTTCGGTACTGCTCCAGCAATGAAAAATGACCAACTACCGCTGTTCTGGGCGTGTGGAGTGACCCCACAAATTGCCCTAGAAAAGGCGCAGCCGCCAATTTCCATCACTCATACCCCTGCTCACATGCTTGTCACTGACCTTCGTAACGCTAGCCTATCGTCGTTTTAGAAGTTTCGTAATGGCCTTGGATGTCTGGAGAACCCCTCCTCTCTAAAGGCTCTGGTTCGAAAATGTAGATTAAGGAAGAGATCGATGTTTGATAAAGACTTTTATTCAGCCATGCGCATGCAGGGCATGGAAGTGGCACAAACAAGGCGTATGCATGCACGCAGCCAAGAACTGATAGCCAATGGACGCAGTGTAATAAGTTTAAGTATTGGTGAGCCGGATTTCGATACGCCTAGGCACATTTGCGAGGCGGCTATTGTAGCCATGGAACGTGGCGAAACACGCTATACAGCACCTGATGGAACATCTGCTTTGAAGAAGGCAGTCATCGCCAAATACGAACGTGATTATGGGCTGCGTTTTACACCTAACCAAGTTCATATTGGCGCTGGCGCTAAACAAGTAATTTTTAATGCTCTTATGGCGTCGGTTAACTATGGCGACGAGATCATTGTTCCTCTGCCGACCTTCGTTAGCTATTTGCCGCAAATTAAGCTGGTCGGAGGTGTCCCAATATGTGTGCCCTGTATTTTAGAAGACGGATTAAAGCTGACGGCCGGGAATCTAGAGGATGCAATTACTGACAAGACGCGCTACCTTTTGCTCAATTCGCCAGGCAATCCAAGTGGTGCTGTCTATTTAGAGGGGGAGCTGCGGGCGCTGGCCGACGTTTTGCTTA
>JAPKAX010000389.1 GCA_028825025.1 Rhodospirillales bacterium
GTTTCGTCAAGGTGGCAGATGCCATGCTGGCTTATGGTGTAACCTGAGCCATTTGGGGGCAATGCTTGCTAACTCTACTTGCTCATTGAGTTGGGGAAAGAATAATACGTCCCCAAGCAACCTGATCTTCGGCTTGCGAACGAAAGTAGTCAAAATTTCGGATTTGATTGTCGAATATCAATTATGTTTTACCGATAATATTCATAATCTCACCTAAAGGATAACAAGATGGCAGTCTACAGAATTACACGGTTTGCAGCACCAGACATGAATAAGGCAGCAGAGATCGCAGAAAACATGCGTGATGTGCTGGAAGACATAGGGGCTGACTTTATCGATATGGTCTCATATGGAAATGGAAAAGGCGTCGTTTTAGCGAAGTATCCGGATCAAACCACAATGGATGCGGCAAGTGAAGCAGCCAAACAGGCTTTCGGTAAAATGATAGAAGCCGGCGCTGTTGAAGACGGCTCAATTCATCCACACGCTGGCGAGGTCATCAAGTCGTTCTGATTGAGGGTTAGTGTTATTACCCCGCCAGCTTGTCAGTAATAAGTAAGTTGGCGGGTATCTTTTGTACCCATCGAAGGTCATATCTAGATTCACACGATGCTTGTTTACAAAGGGACCGCTATTGCTGAGTTTGCTGGGTCCTCATAGACTATTCTTTAGCATGGGCTCTGGGTCTCTTTTCCATTAGATACCACTGCGAAGCGTCTTATTGGCTTCATACAGAAGCAGATGTTCTCCATCTTATTACCGAATGTTCTTTTCCTAACACGCTTGAGGAACGGGCTCTCAAACAGGGCATCTTACCCCTGCACTATTAGAAAACGAACTCCGACAGGTGGAAGGGAATCCAAAAACTTACGTCACCCATATAAAACTCGTAACGAAGGCTCAGACACTCATGAAAATTCCTAGAATATCGATATTTTACGACATAGGTATCCTTAGAAATGGTCAGGCAGTCGTCTTTTGATGCTCGCATGCCGAAGATCAACCGAATGATAGAGAGCGTACTCGATAAAGCGAATAATTTTATCGTTGGAAAAATCAGTATTTGGTAAACACTTTTTACTTCTAATGGTTTAAGATTGCTTCAACTTAGCCTTCTCAAACCCTATGTCGTTGCTGTTTTGACTGAATTCGAAACGTGCCTCGTATGGGCGATTACATCTTTTAATGACATGGTATGCGGATTGCGTGAACGGGATTTAGTCCGGCAAACATTGGGGCGATACGTGCCGGGGAAAGTGGCTGAAACGCTGTTACAAGAAGATGGCGTGTTGGAGACCGAAGAGGCCAGGGCGACGGTCTTATTTGCCGATATAAAAGGATTTACCACAATGACGGAAAGCTTAGATCCTGAAGAGATTATATCTCTGCTCAACGCCTATTTCAGCGATATGGTGGAAATCATTGAGCGTTACGGCGGGGTTGTGACTCAATTTCAAGGAGATGTAATTTTAGCAACATTTAACATACCCATCCATGACCCCAACCTCGCGAGCAACGCCTTGAATTCTGCAATAGAAATGCGGAACCACAACCGAAATAAAACCTATAACAGCCATCACGTTCGCGCTCGTATCTGCATTAATACAGGACGCTTAATCGCGGGGCCGTCCGCGCACAAGGCCGCCTGAATTATACGGTTCACGGCGATGCCGTAAACTTGGCTGCCCGTATTGAAAACCTAGATAAAAATTACAAAACCTACATCCTCACAACTCAGTCAACGATCGAGTAAACG
>JAPKAX010000138.1 GCA_028825025.1 Rhodospirillales bacterium
TTATGTAACCATCGCATATGGCGTGCCCTACGATGTATGAAACAATACTTTTCCCTAATGAGTGTGTTAAAATAACGTTTGATTATCAATGTCACGAGCAAATCGACCATTAGAAGCTTTGCCATTATACTTAATGACGCCATCCTCGTAATATAAATAGCTGAGCAGATAACCCTCCGACAACTCACTTTCAAGAGTGGTACTAGTAGTCGTGAGGTTACTCAGGAAAGGGTATGGCATTTCCAAGAGGGGGGATGTTGTAAGTTAGTTCCTGAGATTTACACTTTGACATATGTCGTCGTTTTCGATCTTCATATAGCGACATAGTTGCATCATTTGGTCTTGCCTTCTCTGGGATCTCAGCGCCACGTCCCTAGGTTACTGCTTGACCGCCAACATCTGACTTTGGAACCACAACATATGCAGTAACACAGACATTAATCAGCAAACAAAAACCCAATATAAATAAGTTCCTCATTTATTATGTTCCCTCAAGCCTTTATAGTCATATGCCCATATAGGACAGTGCTTTATTTATACATTAACTTTAAAGATGAAATTTAAGCAGTTAAAAAATGCAATTATAAATGCGTTTAATTTAAGAAATTAAACGATAACCAATGCGTCAAATGTAGAATAAATATCTCACCTTGTTGTACTGGTGAACAAATGACAGAGTATAAAGAGGATGACGTGGTAATTAATAAAACAATAAAATAGTCAGCTTATATTTTTTAACTTAATATCTTGCCCAAAGACTCGTTCAGCGGGCAATGTTCTTCAAAATATTCGCAAGAACAGGATAATTTGGGTTAATAATTTCGCGAGAAACCTGGAAATGATTCAGCTCGTTGAGAACAAAACTGTTGACGGTGTGGCCGGCAGCAGCCCAAGCCGCAGAAAATTCTTTGCTCTGGCGCTGAAACTCATCCAACTCACCTGTTCCCCAGGCCATGGTGATTGGTATATCATTTTTTGGAATACGGCGGATGGGACTGTTACGGATTGCGGCCTGTTCCGTAAGATCTAGATAGGTATTCCGGTAGCTGAGCCTAACTGGCTCCAGCTCGTATATGCCGCTGCAAGTAGTAACGCTCTTAATAGTATTCATCGATAGTCCGTAGTCGCCTTCCCAGTCAGTAACCAGCATCATGGCACTGACATGACCGCCAGACGAATGGCCAATACAGTGGATCTTATCACGATCCCATTTATATTTATCTGCATTATGCCAAGCCCAGGCGACCGCTGCCCGGTTTTGACGTACAATTTCGTCGAGCGAAACCTTTGGAGCCGATGCAAAATCAAGCACAAGAACGTTAATTCCTGCGGCAACAAAGGGTGGCGCAACGTATGAACACTGGTCCTTGTTGAACCGGGTCCACGCACCACCGTGATGATAGATTACTACTGGCGCACACTTTGTTGCCACTGGGAAAAAATCTAAACGTTCCGTCACTGTTGGTCCGTAAGAAATATTTTGAATGCATTCTAGATTGGTCCGTATTTCCGCACTGTCTTGAGAATCAAACTTCGTCAACTCGTTTGTGTTTGGGACCAATGTCGTTTGGTCGTACTGCTGGTCCAGCTCTTGCTGCGTAAAGTTACCCCAGACGATATCTTTCATGGCTGCACTTTCTAATGTTTATGGAACATTGCAACAACTTTCCTACTACCCCTAATGTTTTACTTAATTATGTTTCCTTAGTATTCACAATTCATTTAATTCACAAATAGATTCTAACTGCTTTTTTTGCGCTAAACAGACCTAATCCTATCCTACTGAAACCTTCTATTGTTTGTCGTGAGCAGGCACGAACCTATTGTGCCATTGATTTGGCAGAGGCCTGTTCTTTACGGCGGATGGAACGTAGCCAGAGCGCCAGCAATAAGATGACAAGGATGATTGGTAGCATCGCATAATTTACCCAGTTCCAGCCTAAGAAATGATAGACGCTTCCTGCCATGAGCGAGGAAATTGCGAGACCTGTAAATATCAGAAAATCATTTATGCCCTGCACCTTGGCTCGTTCAGCAGGTGTATGAACTTCGGTGATTAGAATTGTGCCGCCCGTAAAAGTGAAGTTCCAGCCAACGCCCAAAAATGCAAGTGCCACCAAAAAGTGATTAAAGGTGAGGCCACTTAGGGCGACGATAACGGAAATGAGGAGAATAGCTGCGCCTGTTGCAATGATGCGGACAACACCAAATTTCTTTATGAGATGCCCAGTTACAAAGCCAGGTAAAAACATTCCGACCACATGCCACTGAATTACCAATTTAATGTTCTCATGGGTGAATACGACTGTCTCAATCGTTTCCATGGTTAACGGTGTCACAACCATTAAAAAATTCATCACCACGTAACCAAACAAGGCCGCAATCAAAGCAATTACAAACGTCGGGGACGTCACAATGGTTGAGAGTGGTCGTCCTGTATCTTTAATTTCCTGCTTCGTGAGCTTCGGGATATCCACATTTAGAATGATAATGGCTGACAGCGCGTAAAAGGCTGCCAAAACCCAAAATGTGCCTTGAAAGGGGACGGCTGTTATCCAGTTTTTAGCCAATAAGGCAGTTTCAGGCCCAACGAACGCACCGACAACACTCATAGCAATAACAATGGAAATCGTTTTTTCCTTCAAGTGTATTGGTGCGATTTCCGCTGCGGCAAAGCGGTATTGTTGTGCAAAACCACCATAAATGCCGGAGACCAGAATACCTAAGTTAAATAAGATGAAATTATCCATCCCCACGGCCTGGGCTGCAATCAATGCACCTATGCCACCTACGCAAGAACCAAACGCAAATCCCCATTTTCGCCCCCAAGCCCGCATTAAGAAAGCCGCAGGCAAGGTCCCTGCCGAAGTGCCGATCAGCATCATGGTTATTGGGACCGTAGCAAATTTTAGGTCTTCTCCCAACATGGCTATAGAGACTATAGATGCCGCAAAAAATGTTAATGTGCGTCCGCTAAAAAACAACGCCTGGCAACTGGCTAGTATGGCGACATTTTTAAAATTGTAGGTGTTGTTATATGGCTTATTCATGTCGAATATTTACGGGTTTCAATGACAAGACTCAAGCTTTCGTTGAAAATAAAAGTGTCTATTAATGGCACATGACGGACTATATCGGCACCCTCGATCGATGTCTTCTGTGAGGGTACCAATTGAACATTGATTTATCCTTTGCTCTGGACTAATCAGCCGAAGTCATCTGGGTTTCCGTCAACGACCTATAGGGGTTATATTGTCAATCGTTGACCCTCACCCCCGTATTGAGGGAGTTGGCGCCCGTTTTGTTTTGAGCTAATCCGTCAAAGCTTAAAATATACTGGGTGCGGAAATTAGATATATAACATCGCGGCATGACAAATGATCTCGGATGGCGTCCTTCTAATAAAAAAATATAGTTTTTTTACCCATGATGACTAAGAATTTGAGATATTCAAATCAAGGTCCGTTTTAATTTGACAAATTCCACACTTTGTCCAAACCTTTTGACGATGGATGGTTTCTGAATGTGGAGCATCAGGTGCTCGTTTTAGATCTCGATAATTAGAATCGTTTACAAGGTGAGAAATGAAATGCGCGTAGGTATTGAGGTCGGCGGAACATTCACCGACTTGATCGTAATCGATGAAAATATTGCCCACATTGCAAAGGTACCGAGCACACCGGGTCAACCAGATGTCGGAGCCCTTAATGCAATCGAGGCCGCTGGAATTGATTTGAAAAATGTCGCTGAATTGGTCCATGGCTCGACGGTTGCGACAAATGCGGTGCTGGAACGTAAAGGGGGGCATATCTGCGTTATTGTGACAAAGGGCATGCGGGATCTTTTTGCGCTTCAGCGACATGACCGAACGTCGATTTATGATCTGAAATATAAAAAACCAAAACCCATCGTCAATCGTCAAGACGTATTGGAAATCAATGAACGGATGGACGCTGATGGCATGATTGTCCAAAAATTGGATCAGATAGAACTGGCTGAGTTGATAAAAACAATCACGGCCAATCAGAAATACGATGCGGTCGCAATCTGCCTTCTCAACAGCTATGTTAATCCGGAACACGAAAAAGAGATTGCCAGCACCATCAAGCAAATGGCACCTTCGCTGTCGGTGACATGTTCATACAATGTTTCGCGTGAATTTCGGGAGTATGAACGCGCCTCAACGACAGCGCTTTCCGCATATGTTCAGCCTATCATTGAAGGCTATCTAAATAGATTTTTAAAGAAGTTGGAAATTAAGGGTTTTACCGGGCGTTTCAGCATAATGCAGTCGAACGGCGGCAGGATGCCCGCTTACGCCATGTCTAAAAATGCAATTGCCGCCCTTTACTCAGGCCCCGCAGCAGGTGTCGTGGGCGCAACAGGGATTGCCGGCAGAATTGGTTATAGGGATATTATAACGCTCGATATAGGGGGAACGAGTACGGATGTAGCGTTGATCGTCAACGGCACACCAGACCTTACCCCCCTAACTAAAATTGATGGCTTGCCGGTTCGCACCCCCGTTATTGATATTGCCACCGTTGGTGCCGGAGGGGGGTCCATCGCTTGGGTCGACGATGGCAACTTGTTACGGGTAGGTCCTGAATCAGCTGGCGCATATCCTGGGCCTGCAAGTTATGGACGGGGCGGAGAACTACCAACAATAACGGACGCACATTTAATTCGGGGTACTTTGCAAGCAAGTTCATTTCTTGGCGGGACAATGAAAGTTGACATGGAAGCCGCAAGATCATCCTTTAAGTCAATGTCCGCACACTTGATGATGCCTATTGAAGAGTTGGCCGACAGCACAATTCGCATAGCCGAAGCTAATATCGTTCGGGCTATTCAACAGGTATCGACTGAGCGTGGGCGTGACCCTCGTGATTTTGTTATCGTTGCGTTTGGTGGCGCAGGGCCACTCCATGCGGCCCGGGTTGCTGAAGAACTTGATGTGAGCACTGTCATTATCCCTCCACATGCCGGTGTTCTTTCAGCCGTTGGATTATTGATGTCAGATTACGTCCATTTTAGAGCACGAACAGAGCGTACGCGATTGGTCGATAGTTCTGTTACCAGCATCATCAACATTCTTTCTGATTTACGAACCCAAACAGAAACCTACTTGATATCAGAGGGTATATCAGAGGGACTGACTTTTGAGCACATTCTTGAGATGCGATATGTAGGCCAGGCGTTTGAGGTTTCAGTGACCTTAGGGGAAGATTTAAAACACCTAACAATTGATGCAGTTTCAAAGATATTTTCTGAGGCGCATCATCGGATTTTTGAATTCTCTAAACCTCCTGAAAACCCGGTCGAAATCGTATCGTACCGGGTCGGCGCGAGGACGAAGTCTGCTAAGTTTTTTACTCCCAAAGATGGTTTGGATGGCAAAACAGAACGAACCCCTGAACCAGAGTTTATCGAAATTACTGAGGGAGGGGAACAGATACAATGCCAACTCATGACCCGCCAATTGGTAAGTGGAGAAGGCTCGTTTGGACCTATCCTGATTGAGGACGGGACATCTACGATTTATGTACCCCCCACTTGGTCAGCATTGCGTGATGATGCAAACATTATTATTTTGAAGCGGGGAAAATGAAAATGGCACTGTCGAGCGTTGATCACGCGATCATTAACAGAGCATTGATTGCTGCTTCCCATGAAATGGGTAGTAAGTTAATTCGCTCGGCACATTCTCCTATCGTTCGCGAAGCACAGGATTGTTCGGCAGCAATTATTAACCAGCAGGGCAAAGTTGTGGCGCAGGCTGAACTAACAGCAATTCAGCTAGGATCAATCGCACAGACGTTAGCACCATGCCTTGCATTATTTCCGGCGGAAACTCTTCGTGAAAGAGATTTCTTTATCAACAATGACCCCTATCATGGTGGTCAACACATCCAAGACATTTTCCTTTTTACCCCCATATTCTATAATGCGGAATTGATTGGATTCAGTGCTTCGGTTGCTCACCATATTGATTTGGGCGGTGGAGCGCCGGGTCTAAACCCGTATGCAGGTGACGTTCATCAGGAAGGCCTCGTCTTTCCGCCAACATTATACAATTTGGATCACGATTGGAATGGCGGACCGCTAGAGCGGTTTATTCGGGCAAACGTCCGTATGCCTGAAGCGACAATTGGGGATATAAATGCTCAATTTGCGGCTAATCTGATTGGAGCCAAAAGGCTTTCAGCCTTGGTTGATCGCTATGGATCCGAACAGTTATCAGAGGCTATGGACGCCATGCTAGATTACTCGGAACTTCGGGTTCGCAATGCAATCCGCAACCTCCCGAACGGTACTTATTGTGCAAACGCTGCTATGGACAGTGACGGCATTAACAATAAGCCAATCGTTATTCGAACCCAGGTGACGATTGAAGATAACAACCTGGAAATCTCTTTTGATGGCACCGACCCACAGGTAGGAACAAATTTAAATTGTCCTTTGGCATCTACAATTGCAGCTGCCATTGCTTGCGCAAAATCAGTGTTAACGGATTCGGACATTCCGTTTAACGATGGTGTGGGACGCGTAATTAAAGTTAGTGCCCCTTTTGGATCATTGTTGAACCCATCATCCCCTGCACCCGTAAGGGCGCGATTGTTAGCCAGTCATCGGGTCTTCAATGCTGTAATGAAGGCTTTGGCACAAATTGCTCCAGATAAAGTAATAGCTGAAGGGTTTGATACGACCACGCCAATTTGCCTAAGCCGAATGGAAGGTAATAATTACAACATTTACCTTGAGATATTAGGTGGCGGGTATGGTGCAGGCAACAACAATGACGGATGTGACGGTGTCGACTCCCCTTTATCAAACTGTGCAAACATTCCAATTGAATCATTGGAAATGGATTATCGGTTTCTCAGAATTGAGAGTTATTCATTGATCCCAGATTCTGGGGGAGGTGGAATGTACCGGGGCGGACTGGGCCTTGAGCGTTCCTATCGAATACTCGAAGACGGGACTAGCTTCGCGACGTATAGTGATCGCTTCGATATTGTGTCCGAAGGCCTATTTGGTGGGAAACCAGGAGGGCTGGCAACTATGTTCATAAACCGAGATGGCGAGAAGATTGCACTTAGCTCAAAGATGGGCTGTGATCTTCAAAAAGGAGACCTGTTGGTCATCCGGACTGGTGGTGGTGCAGGCTATGGCGACCCCGAAAAACGGAGTACGGATCACATGGATCTGGATATTTCTGAAGGTTTAACTAGTCAATAAATATATAAATAAATGATAACTGTAAAATGGAAAGGGCTTCAAAATGAGTTCATTAGTTCTCTATATGGTTAAGTATGAAAATGATCAGAAGGCAGCCATGCTGACAACACCTGAAATGAGAGATCGTGCAGCAATTCACCGCGCGGCAATCTCTGATTTTGATAGCACTCCCAGCGCTCAATACGGAAGCTACGGTGAATATGATATGATCTATATCTATGCGATGCCAAATGATAAAGCATTGGCAGCTAACCTCCACCTAACGGATTGATATGGCTTAGCTAAATACAGCAAAGCAATTCCGCTCATGGGCAGCGATGACCTTGTTGTGTCCATGAAAATGGCGGATGACACTGTTATTAGCTACGTACCGGCAAAGTGACGTGCTTCCTTTAAATCAATTTATTTCGAAGTAGATACTGATACCTAAAGCAGAATTGTAAGGTAAGTGAGCATGCGCAAACACGTTTCTTAGTGTGCTGCAATAACAAAGATGAGGCCTATAATCCATTGAAAACAAGCGGCTCATGCCAACCAGTTATAGCATTTAAGTTATATCGCAAATCAGCATGCTTACTTTTTCGACCAAATAGCTTTCACAACATCCATGAAAATCACAAACCGTATCTAGTCAGCACCAAAAGTTACATCATCATGGCGAGCCGGATGATCTCAGAGGCCGTTTTGGAATAGTGGAATGGATTATGATTTTCATCCAAGAACCTTGGGGCTTCAGGATATGATCGTCAAAATGGGTTTACCTGGCAGTGCCCTATTTTATTTTCCACCGCCCGTTTTCGCGTGAATGGTTCCAACAGTCTGCGGAACACGGTTATCCAGATGCCCAGAACAATATTGGTTCCTTGTATTTCAATGGTCATAGCATGGGGCAGGATTATATCGCTGCTTTAAACTGGTATTTACTTGCAGTAGATCAAGTCCTTGCTGCTGCTTAAGGCAGCATGTCAGACATGTACTATTATGGGCAAGGCATAGACCAAGACCCGCAAAAAGCGTTTGAATTGTGTCGCCTTGCAGCAGAACAAGATTATCTACCAGCTCAGGGCAATCTGGGGAGTATGTACATGAACGGCGTGGTGACGGATAAAAAATATGAACATGTATTTCACCAAAACCTCTGCTCGCCATAGCATTTCAGAAATTACCTTATTCTCAGAGTTTTAGACATCGTTTCCAAATTTTCTGTTAACATCCCACCACTCAAGTCTACCAAACATGGGGATGTCTCTGTCTCCCAATAACTCCCGTATTTTTCAGAGTGCAAACTGACACCACCGCCCTATTTGATATTATTCTAGCCTTTATCTTATGCTCAATCGATAAAGTTTACTTTTTGTATTGAAACCGTCCAACATTTAATGATCTAAGTTTAATTTATTGGCGTGTTAAAATATGAGGAAT
>JAPKAX010000390.1 GCA_028825025.1 Rhodospirillales bacterium
AGTATCGACAGCAGCTTGGCCTAGACAATTTAAGCTTTTCGAAAGCCGCATTTCGGCTTTCGATCCCCTGCCAGCGCTGTTTTAAGTGCGTACGCCAAAAGTATTTCAATTACTTTATACTTTTTTAGACACCAATTACGGGTGAACCAATGCGTTTATTGCACTCTTTATGTATGTATGTATTTATTTTTGGCCACGACCGCCATTCCAGCCCCAGTGTGTCGATCCATGTCGCGGACAAAGGTCTTGAACAGACCTTGGCCATATTGACGACAAATCCACCACAAACCGCAAGCGATCATTTCACGATTGCGGGACTGACTTTTTTACGCAGTGTCGAAAAAAATATGTAACAGCTTTACGCAATGGGGCTTGATATTGAAGATTTAGATCTGCCAATTCTGGCGCTTCCTGTGCCTAAAAGGCCAAAGCCATTCAACCCCAGCTTAATAGATAAAATATTTTCCAAAGTGACCACGGGCATAGAAGTGGCGCAAAAACATCTTTTGCAGATTTTGTCTAAAGATACAGTCTCAGTGGCAATCAATCTTGATGACCTTTGGTTTGACATTGATCAAAATAAAAAGTGCGGCACTCAGGACAGCGTTCTACCAGCACTTAAGTGGGCATTAATCTGGGATATAACCTCGAGTGATCCCAAAACTGGTCCAGATACAGGCATCGATTGGACACCAGAAATTACCTTTTATCTGGCCAATGCGGCTTGGCTGCAGGCTTATACCCATTTCCTGTGAGGGTTTTGTGAATTGGTCTTGGCGGTTTCAACCGAAGTCCCCATTCGCGAAGTCGTTATCGCGTCTGCGCAACCCTAAGACTTTCTGGCGCTCCGACACAAAGACCGCTTCCGAATAGATCGGTTCATTCGCCTGATCAATATGTTCGCAATTTTTGTGCTGATCTTGGACCAAGACCCAGATCCGGCGCTTACCCGATCTGCTCAGCAGCATTTTTACAGATGGTGGCGCAGAATCGCATTTTGGAACCGGATGAGAGAAGAGAGCGACAGCAAACTGGAATGGGTTCCAAACGGCGCCCAAACTTCTCCTTTAGGTCTCAATCTTCCACCTAAGACAGGTGCTATCTGGCTTGAGGTTCTGACCGAATTCGAACCAGCCTTACAGGGCAGTCTTCTACTGCCACATTGGCGGCTTGGCGATCAGGCTGGGATCAATCTTGCCAAATTTCTTCAAAACCTAGAGCGGCTTGACTTTATCCGGATGCTGCATGGCGCGGGCATGATGCCATATGCCGAGCCGGGCGCAGTATTTTTGGCAACCGCTTGAAACGGTTCAACAGATTATTCGAGGTAAACCGATTCAGTGTGATGCTTTTTGTGAACTGAGAGCTGAACATATTCTAATCCCAAATGACCCTATTGCCGACCCGCTTTACACAAGATCTTAGATCGATTCAATCAAAGTGCGACAAAAAAAAGCTCTAAAGATTTAGCGTAAATAATAGTACCAAGACGCAATCTTGAGCGCAAACGCATCTGCAGGTTGCCAACATTTCAACCTCATGTCACTTACAAATTTTTTATTTGTGATCACAGTCG
Organism: Rhodospirillales bacterium; assembly: GCA_028825025.1. Classification (GTDB taxonomy): domain Bacteria; phylum Pseudomonadota; class Alphaproteobacteria; order Rhodospirillales; family Casp-alpha2; genus JABMNT01. The sequence goes on from JAPKAX010000390.1 coordinate 1,577, forward strand.
AAAAAAGCGTGATCACAAAAATCAATTAATTCAAGTTATTTTAAATTTCTTCAAAAAACTCGTTTAAGTACGGGCTATGATTGTGCTTAGTCACAGTTAAGTGAACCAAGACAGGACAGGATGCATGAATATCCACGAGTACCAAGCGAAGGGGCT
>JAPKAX010000139.1 GCA_028825025.1 Rhodospirillales bacterium
AAGGCCGCTTGAGCAATCATCCCCAAGGGCACGAGAACACGTCAACCGTTGGTAGCTATAAATTTGGGGCCTTGTTTTATCAGTTGAAAACTATGCCTTTATTGTATTAGCAAAAACAAATTAGAAACTGGCAACGTTTAAGAGTTTGTGCCGTCCACCAACCGCAAAACTATTTTATTGCGTATGTATGAGTTCGAACAAGCAACAACCGGCAAAAGAACAACCGTTGTAAACCTCGGCCGCTCCCCGATCTTCCGCGTGCCGTTTGCTTGGTTTGATCAGTAAAATATTACGGAGCTGACACAACGCATTATCCCGGTGACCGTTCTGCGCAAAGAACAGTCATTGACACAAGAACAATGGGACCGCTTGAAGTTGGACCGGGAAACGCAATTACTTGAGTTGGGTGAGGATTCAGATGAAAATTACTCAGCCAAACGGGATGCCTTGCAAAACTCACAAGAAATTAAAAACGCTGTGCGCCGCTCCAAAACACCACGCATTGGCATAAAAGGCTGCTGCGGTAAGGGCTGCAACGGATGCTTGATATTCTGGCACGACCCGACGTACAAAAAGTCTGCACGCTTTTATTTTAAAAAAAACAGGGCGTCATGTTTGACCGCGACATGCGGGAACTCGATGCGGAAGTGCTGGCACTGCCGGCTTAAACCGGAAATAAGTCTTCAGGCTTAAGCCGGGTTTTGGCCAAATACTGATCCACCGATTGCTGGCACATCCAATCGATTTGGCCGCGATTGGCTTCTAAACCATACGACCAATAATCGTCCCCCATAACATCGCGAGTCATTTCCATGGTTTCATGCATCCATGGCAAGGATATGCGGTTGGCACTGCCAAGCCAAATATCGCTCAAGCGCTTAAGGGCTATATTGCGCGCCTCAACAAACGCATTGAACACTGCTTGCGCCAGCCACGGGTTTTCATCCAATATGGTTTTTCGAATGCCGATGGTATGCATAACCGGAAAAAACCCGGTCTTTTTGTAATAAGCCCGCTCTACATCTGCAAAATCAGGAAAAAGTCGTTTTATGCGCGGATCTTTTTCTAAAAAGGCGCGGGGCACTTTGGGGGCGAACAACGCGTCCAATTCCCCAGCCAACAATAAATCATTTAAATTCTCGCCTTCATTCATCGGCTGGACAACGAATTCCGGTGGTAAATCGAGCGGTAACCGCTCAACCCGAACGCCCCCATCAAGCCCACCGGTACGGTACTTAATAGTTGATAAAACAACATCGTATTCAGAAGCCAAAATACCCCGCAACCAAAGTGCTGCAGTCATTTGATATTCAGGCACGCCAACCGTGCGGCCTTCTAAATCCTTTGGTGTTTTGATGCCGCTGCCAGTCCGCACATAAAAACCACTGTGGCGGAAAGCACGAGATAGAAAGACGGGGATAGCCGTATAGGCCGACGTTCCGGATGAGACTTGCATGATATAACTGCTCAGCGACATTTCAGTGATATCAAATTTAGCCCCGTCCACAGCCAGCGGGAAAAGTGTTGTTGTTGGCAACGCGCTACATTCTAACGCGCAACCTTCAATACCAACCTGGCCATCCAAAATTGCTTCGGCGCGGTCATGGTCCCAGGTGGCCAACGTCAATTTCAATGGGCTTTCAGTCATGGCAGCGGCTCCAATTTTTAAATTTGAGTAAAAAGTTGAAATATTTTTTGACCATTCCCGCCCAGAAGTCGAGTTCTTTTGTGAATTTAAGGGAAGATCGCATCGTAGCCCTTGTTCGTTTCGGTTTGCATGGTTAAGAATGAGAAATGACTAAAGTATCAATCATTGGCGGTGGCGCATGGGGAACAGCTTTGGCTATGGCAGCCAAGCGCGCCGGAAGCGACGTTTGCATTCAAGCCCGCGAACTTGAAGTAGTGGAATCGATTTATACGTCGCATGAAAATACCATGTATTTGCCCGGCCACACGCTGGACCCTAAAATTCGAGCGGTCACAGACCCGATTGAAGCCATTAACCGGGCTGATGTACTTTTATTGGTGACACCCGCCCAGCATTTACGGGCCCTGATGAAGACCTTAAATGAGGCTCTATCGCCAGAACAGTCGATCGTTATTTGCTCGAAAGGGATAGAACAAGGGACATCCGCATTGCTAAGTGAAATAGTCTATGAAGTGAACCCGAATTTATCGCCAATGATCCTTTCTGGCCCAACGTTCGCCGCCGAAGTTGCATCCCAGCGCCCTACGGCGGTAACGTTAGCAACCACGGACCAAACCAAAGGCGACTTGGTTTCAAAAGCCATTGGCACGCCGTATTTCAGGGTTTATTTGTCTGAAGATATCATTGGTGCACAAATTGGTGGCGCGGTTAAAAACGTTTTGGCCATTGCGTGTGGCATTGTTGAGGGACGTCAAATGGGCGACAATACTCGCGCCGCACTAATCACCCGCGGTTTGGCTGAAATTGTTCGTATGGGCAAAGCCAAAGGCGCAAAACCCGAAACACTTATGGGGCTTTCAGGCCTTGGTGATTTGACGCTGACGTGCACAGCCAAACAATCGCGCAATTTTTCATTGGGCATGGCGCTCGGCGAAGGGCGCTCTTTGGATGAGATATTGGGCGAGCGCACCTCCGTTGCTGAAGGTGTTTTCACCGCATCCAGCGTCGTTGGACTTGCTAAACGCTTAGGCGTTGAAATTCCCATTTGTCAGAGCGTCGATAACCTTATAAACCATGGGGCAGATATCAGTCAGGAAATCACAAACTTGCTGAACCGCCCGTTCAAAATCGAATCTCTTTAATTTAAGGAACTTATTATGCGTTACGTCATTACTTGCAAAGACAAACCTGGCAATTTACCTGTTCGCATGGAAAATCGCCCGGCTCATGTTGAATTTTTAAAAGCCCATTTAGACAACATGTTGTGCGCTGGCCCTACATTGAATTCTGAAGGCAACCCATCGGGTAGTGTTTTGATTATGGATTTCGACAGCTTAGCCGATGCCGAAACATGGGCCGCTCAAGACCCTTACGCAATTGCCGGTCTTTTTGAAAGCGTATCGATTACGGCTTGGAAAAAAGTTTTCCCTGAAGCGGAATAAATCAATCCCATGACTGATATCAAACTCTGCCAACTGGGCGACATTGAAGATGGAAACTCGGCTGGGTTTCAAATTGAAACACCTGACGGCAAGCGTAGTGTGATCGCTGTCCGCAAAGCCGATAACGTTCATGCTTACGTCAATTTGTGCCCGCATATTGGAGCACCGCTTGATTTCCAACCCGGAAAATTTCTGAACCGCGATAAAACCCACATCATGTGTTCGACCCATGGGGCGTTGTTTCAAATTAACGACGGCCTGTGTGTTTCGGGGCCCTGCGTCGATAAATATTTGGAAATTTTGGTCACCAAAACAATTGGCGCAGACGTTTGGATCGATTTCTGACCCCTTATAATCAGGTTTAAGGTGCCCAATGCCCACTCAAAATAACCGCACCTTTCGCCGGATAATTTGGCCCTTTGCCGTTGCTGAAACGATTGTTTGGGCCTCTTTCTATTATTCGTTTCCAGCTATTTTACCAGAATGGGAACGCTCGCTCGGCTGGTCAAAAACGGAGCTTTCGGGCGCGTTCACAACCGCCTTAATTCTGTCCGCCGTTCTGGCCCCCTTCGTTGGGCGCATGGTCGACCGGGGTCATTCGCGCTTGGTTTTCGCAGGTAGCGCTGCTTTGGGTTCAGCCATGCTGATTGTATTATCCCAAATCAACGAGCTTTGGCAGTTTTATATGGCATGGGCCGGTATTGGGATTGCCATGGCAGGAGCCTTGTACGAAGCCTGTTTTGCTATCGTAACAAAATCCGTTGGCACTCGGAATAAACAAGCCATCACCTTAATCACTTTGGTTGGTGGTTTTGCCGGAACCGTATCCTTTCCGACAGCACACCATTTAATATCACTAATCGGTTGGCGCGGTACAATCTTGGTTTTCGCCGTTGCCGTCCTCTGTATTTCCCTACCGCTGATTTGGTATGGGTGCCGCAATGCGGAACGGTTTGCACAAGCCCAACCTCAAAAACAATCCACCCCACATATATCTACATCAACCATCCTGCGGTCCGCCACATTTTGGTTTTTAGCCTTAGCCTTTGGCGCAATTGCTGTTGAACATGGCATGATTTTAACTCATTTATTACCGATTATGGCAGACCGGGGGATCAGTTCTGACGCTGCGGTTTTGGCGGCATCGATGATTGGCCCAATGCAGGTAATTGGGCGCTTGGCCATGATGGCGGCCGAAAAACATGTCTCGATATTTGGTATTGCGCTGGGTTGTTCCGTAAGTGTGACTATTGCCGCAGCCTGCTTATTGGGAACCCAAGGGAGTGCCGCACTAGTTGTTGTTTTTGTGATTTTGCATGGGGCCGGATATGGCGTCACCAGTATCACGCGCCCCGTCATCACCGCCAACTTTTTGGGCCGCCAAAGTTTTGGTGTTGTATCCGGGATGTTGGCCTTGCCGTTTATGTTAGGCTTTGCCATTTCACCCACATTGGCGGCGATGATTTGGGAATTTGGTGGCTATGATTTGGTGATTGAACTCGCCATCCTAACAGCCATCATCGGGCTATGTGCCCTGATAATGTCGGGTAAGATGGCGAAACGAAGCGCTTAAAGGTTTAGCGGATTGATTTCAAAAGCTGCTCAACAGTTTTGGAAATCCGGAACAAGTGATGATCATCGCCATGGCGCCCGGTCAACATAAAGCCAACCGGGGCTTCACCCTGTTTATGACACGGCACTGAAATCGAGCAGCGATCCAAAAAGTTACCAACACTTGTATTGCGCAAGGTCATCATGTTGGTTGGAAAATAGACGTCGTCATTATCAACATGTTCGATTGTTGGCGGAATAATCGCCACCGTTGGCATAATAATAGCATCAAACGGGGCCGTTATTTCAGCCGCTAAACCAATGATCCGCTGGCGTTCTAGGCACAATATAATGTAATCCGCAGCCGATTGAGAAGCCCCCTTAGCAATGCGGCTACCAACGCGCGGATCATATTCATCCATCCGGGTTGCCAAAAAGTCTTTATGCCAAGCGTACGATTCCGACGCAGCAAAGCCGCCTAAACGATTGATGTATGGTAATTCAGCTAATTCCGCAAAGGGAATTCGAACAATCTCAACACCAGCATTCGTTAAGGCCACGACCGACCGATCAAAAGCCGCCGCCACCGCGTCATCCAAACCATCCAAAACCAAGGTTTCAGGTATCGCTAAACGAATTTGTTTTGTATCAACCGGCGTAATTGTCCGTACATTTTCACCGGCCATAACCGCATCCAATATGGCGCAACACTCAACGCTATTGCCTAAGGGCCCAGCTGAATCTAATGAAAAACTGAGCGGTGTAAGGCCGGTAATCGGAACACGCGACGCAGTTGGTTTGTAGCCGGTAATGCCACAAAAAGCAGCCGGAATACGGCAAGACCCGCCGGTATCAGAACCCAATGTAGCCGCTGCCATACCGTCAGCCACCGCAACAGCTCCACCCGAAGTCGACCCGCCCGGAATACGTCCATTTGCACGGTCATAAGGGATTTTCGGTGTGCCAAAATGTGAGTTCATGCCAATGCCCGCATAGGCAAATTCAACCATATTATTGCGCCCAACGAAAACAAATCCGGCTTGTCTGAGCCGTGCAATGGTTGGGGCATCTTGGCCCGCTGGTGCGCTGGTGCTCAAAATTTTAGAGCCCGCGCCCGTAACCTCGCCCTTCACATCGTATAAGTCTTTAACAGAAATCGGGATACCCGCATACACCGATGGCTCGGAACCTGATTTACGTAAACTGTCCATCGCATCGGCCTGGGCCCGGGCTTTATCATGACCAACGCTTAAAAAGGCGCGCGCGCCTTCACCTGCAGGATCGGAAATCTTCTCAAAGCAACGCTCAAGCAATTCACGCGCAGTTGTTTTATTGGATTGCAGGTCTTGTGATAATTCAGGTAACGATTTCATGAGTGGCTCCAAAATTGTGCATTTTTATATTAACAGAAACCTAGCGTGTAAGCCCGCCCGGGTCCACGACTTCTCTGTCGATTAAAAAGGAATACGCACACGGCTTGTTAATGTGAAAATTTTTGCGATAATTCTTCAAAAGCTGAAAAACAGTATGTGATGTGTGGATTGTGCCAAAAGGCATTCCCATGCTTCAGGGATAAATCAAGGGAGACCATTAACCTATGACCGATCACCATCTATTTCCCGTACCGGCCGAAACCGCCGCTGCGTCTCATTGTGATAACGAAAAATATCTTGAAATGTATCAGGCATCGGTTGACGACCCGAACGAATTTTGGGGTGAACACGGCAAGCGCCTTGATTGGATGAAGCCTTATACAAAGGTCATGGATGTTGATTACAATATCCCCAATGTGTCGATCAAATGGTATGAAGACGGCACCTTAAACGCGTCTGTGAACTGCATCGACCGTCACTTGGAGGCGAGAGGGGACCAAGTTGCGATCATTTGGGAAGGTGACGACCCATCCGATGATAAAAAAATTACCTACACACAATTGCACGAAGAAGTCTCCCGCCTTGCCAATGCCATGAAAGCACGCGGTATTAAAAAAGGTGACGTCGTCACACTTTATATGCCAATGATCCCCGAAGCCGCATACGCCATGTTGGCCTGCACCCGCATTGGCGCGATCCATTCCATCGTCTTTGGTGGGTTTTCTCCAGACGCCTTGGCGGCACGGATTTCAGGTTGTGATTCCAACTGCGTAATCACAGCCGACGAAGGCCTGCGTGCTGGAAAACCCATTCCGTTAAAAGAAAACACCGACAAAGCGATCGAAATTTGTGGCGGCGTTGATACAGTTTTTGTTGTGACGCGAACCGGCGGAGACGTTGGTTGGGTTGAGGGCCGTGATGTCAATTATGAAGATGCGACAGCCGCCGCTGAACCCACATGCGAGCCTGAAGAAATGAACGCCGAAGACCCGATGTTTATTCTGTATACATCCGGATCAACCGGCCAGCCCAAGGGCGTTTTGCACACCACAGGCGGCTACATGGTTTATGCATCCATGACCCATCAATACGTCTTCGATTATCAAGAAGGAGAAAATTATTGGTGTACGGCGGATGTCGGCTGGGTCACTGGACACAGCTATATCGTCTATGGCCCGCTGGCCAATGGCGCCACAACATTGATGTTTGAAGGGGTCCCCAACTACCCAACCGTCTCTCGGTTTTGGGAAGTTTGCGACAAACACGACATTGCTATTTTCTATACCGCACCAACCGCCCTACGCGCTTTAATGCGTGAAGGAGACAAGCCGGTTAAATCAACCAGTCGTAAATCGATCCGAATTTTAGGAACCGTGGGCGAGCCCATAAACCCAGAAGCTTGGATGTGGTATTATAATGTGGTCGGCGAGGGGCGTTGCCCGATTGTTGACACGTGGTGGCAAACCGAAACTGGTGGCATTTTGATCTCACCTTTACCCGGCGCAACCGCCTTAAAACCTGGCTCTGCAACCCGCCCGTTCTTTGGCGTTCAACCCGAAATTGTTGATGCCGATGGCAAACCTTTGGATGGTGCCTGCGAAGGTAATTTATGCATCATACAATCATGGCCGGGTCAAATGCGCACGGTTTATGGGGATCATGAACGCTTCATGCAAACCTATTTCGCCACCTATAAAGGCAAATACTTCACTGGCGACGGATGCAAACGCGATGAAGGCGGGTATTACTGGATTACGGGCCGTGTAGATGACGTAATAAACGTATCTGGGCACCGCATGGGCACGGCAGAAGTCGAAAGCGCCTTGGTTGCTCATCACGACGTTGCTGAAGCGGCTGTGGTTGGTGCACCCCACGAGATTAAGGGCCAAGGCATTTATGCGTATGTGACGTTGAACATAGATGTTGACGCGACGGACGCGCTGAAAAAAGAGCTGGTCCAATGGGTCCGGAAAGAAATTGGCCCTATCGCATCACCCGATTGGTTGCAATGGGCACCGGGATTACCAAAAACCCGTTCCGGCAAAATCATGCGCCGCATTTTGCGCAAAATTGGTGAAAACGATTACTCCAACTTGGGCGACATATCTACTCTAGCAGACCCAAGCGTTGTTGATAATTTGATTGAGAACCGACAAAATATATAGTCATTGCACAGACGATACGAAAAACCCCGCCACTTTGGTGGGGGTTTTTTAGCCCTTATTAGCAACCGACAATAGCCGCTTAGCTTTCGATAAATTGTTTTCAATGGCGGCTGATTTTTTTGTCTCGCCAGACTTTGTGTACACCTCAATCGCCCCTCCAAAGCAGTCAACCCATTCGCGCAATAAGGCTGGGTCTGAATTTCTTTTGGCCAAGGCAAAACAGGCCGCACCTTAGTTTTTGATGGTTTGGGCCCACAGCAAGGGAACGGATTCCCATCGGCGCACACCCAGAGACGCTCTAAAATTTTTGATCGCACTGTCCAAGGGGCATCGGTGCCGGCTTGTTCACCAAGGGCCAACAAAACCATGCCGTAGTT
>JAPKAX010000140.1 GCA_028825025.1 Rhodospirillales bacterium
AACCAATGGCCGCAGCACTATTGATAAACATCAGTGACCATCAAAGACGATACAATCCAAAATGCCATCACTGGTGCCAGCGGCACACCAGCAGCCAGCAATCCCACGACAAGTGGAATAATGCCGCACAAACAAAAGGGTGATAAGGCACCAAATAGAGCCGCCAAGATGACCATGTGGGTCGGGCTTCCGGTAAATATATTGGCAATTAAATATTCCACGCCCAATGCTTTGGCATAACCGGCGACACCAATGGACAGGAAGAAAAACGGAGAAACCCTAACGAGCGTTTTTGCTGTAAACTGAACGCTTTCAGGGGCTTAGGGAAAATTAAGACCGGCCACAACGCCTATAATGGCAAAGATAGCCAAATCAATACGGGGCCATTTGAAGGGAGCCAGTTTGGGAAGTTGTTGCGTCTGATTAATTCCCTTTTTAATTTCCATATTTCGATAAATATCGAATTACAAGTTTTAATAAAAAACCGTTTTAACTGGCTTTTTTAAGGGGGCAACTTTTATTTCTTTTGTGTTGGCATCAAAGCCTAAGCAGCATTCATCCATTAAAAAACCAACCAATTCATTCATCACACCGGGTCGGGTTACTCAATTTACTTAAACATTTTGAAGCGTGATCTAATTCCATGAAACAGATTAAACCTAATAAATGCAATGAATCAGTTACAATTCTGGAATTATCGAATTAAGTCTTCATCCAAAGCTTTGATCTGTAGGCCTAAGAATTTAGAATTGATCCGACATTGAGCTAAACTTCCGGCGATAAACCAAAGGCCGGGCTGGTTTGTGCGGCAATACATATTGCGCAGTTCAAGCCCATCGCCAAAGCCCCATATGGGGCCAATCCGTTCGGCGACATTCTCACCAAATAACTGTTCAACCACCGCTTCTTGGGGTTTGTAACCCGTGGCTAGAACAACCAAATCAGCCTCAAGTGAGGTGCCGTCTTCAAGGGTTACACCGTTTGTCGAAAACGTCTCGATTTGATCGTATTGAAGCAGGCCAACTTTGCCCTCGATTAACAAATCAGAGCAGCCGACGTTGAAATAATAACCCCCGCCGTGGGTCAAATATTTAAACTGCCAGCCTGTATTCTCATCACCATAATCGAGCTTAAAGCCAACCTTTTTCAGACCATCCAACATTACTTTATCAATTTCTGTGGTCTGCCTCGTAAACTCAACGTGTGCGCGGCGGGCTAAGGGAACGGGCATCGACAGAGCGATCAGGTCGCAATCATCAACGGATGGGCCTGAGTCATAAAACGCGTAGGGCAACTGAGCGCTGGGTTCAATATCAACAATCATTGTTGAACTTCGCTGGATCATCGTAACATCAGCACCGTTTGAATGTAGGTCTTGGGCAATATCATGGCCACTGCTTCCCGTACCAAATACAAGAACCTTTTTGCCTTTCCATTGAATGCCATTTTTATAGGTGCTGGAATGTTGAATGGGACCTTTGTAATTTTCAATCGTTGGGATTTTGGGAATGTTTGCAATGCCACTAGCACCAGTTGCCATTACAATATGGCGGGGCTTAAGTGTGCGCGTGCTGCCATCTGATTTTTTTAAATTAAGCTTCCAATGCTGGGCGGTGTCATCATATTCGCCGTCGACCACTTCGGTACCAGCCCAATAGTTTAATTCCATGGCATCGACATACGCTTCAAACCAATTGGCTAACATGTCCTTTGGAATGTATGTAGGCCAAGTGAGCGGAAAAGGCATGTAGGGCATATGGTTGACCTTAACTTGATTGTGCAGGGTCAACGAATGGTAGCGGTTGCGCCAGTTGTCGCCAATGCGTTCATGCTTATCAACAATCAAGTTGTCGATACCCAATTGTGTCAATCGGGCTGAAGTCGCCAACCCGGCTTGACCGCCGCCAATGATTACGACGGTTGGCTCATGGTCCGCATATGCGTTTGCAGCTTGGCGTTGGTCGAGCCAGTTAGGCCCATGGAAGCCGCGCGAATATGATTTCCCGGTTGGTCGGTTGGCACCTTGTTTTTCTTCAAAGCCTTTTAGTTCTTCTAATGTGGTTAGGATCGTCCACGCTTTATAAGCGCCCCCATCTGACGCGTCGGGGCACAACCGAACAATGCCGCGATTTCGGCCCGTTTTTGTTTGAAACGTAAAAAAGGATTCAATCGTATCGGTGCCAACGCGGCTGACTAAGGCGGGCGGGTTATCTAATTGATCAATTTTGAAATCAGTTGCCCCTGTGGCTTTGAGGGCTGAGGCAAGAATGTCACAAATCTCGGCCGGGTTACAGAGTGTTTGGATGTCCCACGTCAGCGCCAAAGCATCGCGCCAGTAGGATTCGGAAAGAAATAGGGATTCTAATTGTGTCGCGTCGGAGGCTGATTGCTCTAACTGTTCAATCCAACTGTCTACAATTGCGTTATAGTCTATTCTGCTCGCGTCCAAAACTCTTCCTTCCTTGATTTACGTGAATTTAGCTTGATGGTTCTCATTATTTTTCAGTAAATGCTTGATACCAAATGGTTCGGCCTATGCTTTGAATGAGCGGTGGGACCATCTGTTTGCTCAGTGAAGCGCCGCCGCCTGCCCCCAAATCTGCAATCGACCATGCCCGCCAATAGGTTTGACTGTTATTGCTATTTTCAAGCGTCATATCTAGTTTGTACTGGCTGGCTATTGCACCTGCTTTTCGGATGTCGTTGCCTTTGTTAAGTAGGCCACGGGAGGCACTGTCGAAAACGTTCACCCGGGCTTTGGTTCGTTCTTGGTAGCCCCGACCTGTTTTGGTTTCAAGCGAGAATATCTCGCGTTTAGATCCAGAATCCCAATTGCTAATTTGATCGCGGGTTGAAACCGTTAAAACAAGAGATGCATTTGGGTCAATCATAAACCCAAATTTACGAATCTCGATTTCACTTATTTTTTGCAAAACTAAATTATCATTGGAATTGTCCAAGGGCTGAATTTGAATGGATTTTTTCTGAGGCAAGGCTTGAAGCGATAATGCGTTAATGTATCCGTCTTCAGCGTGAGCGTAAGTTAGCGGGGCTAGCACACTGAGTATAAAGAATGAAAGTAGGGTTATGATTTTCATAAATGCACCTATTCACAGTTTACTTTTTATCATACGAAGACTAGGAGTTGCCGAAAAATTTTCGAGAAACTTATATATATTTGAAAACCAAATGAGGTGGATTGCAAATCAGGTTATGTTTACCCAGTATCTGAGCGATAATTATAGGACATTAAGGATTTTAAAACGTTGAGTAAAGTCAAACGCCGTAAAGGTGCTATTGCAGGCGGGCATCCTGATACGGTCCGCGCTGCACAAATTACATTAGAAGAAGGCGGCAACGCGTTTGATGCAGTCATGGCGGCTATGGTCGCATCTAGCATCACTGAACCCGTTTTGTCTTCGATGGGTGGCGGTGGTTTTTTGATGGCGGCTCCAGCAGGCCAAGATCCGGTGATCTATGACTTTTTTACGCAAACACCGGGTGCTCATGCCGCCAAAGATGGCCGCGACTTTCATTCGAATATTTGTGATTTTGGAACCACCCAACAAGAATTTCACATTGGCCGGGCATCGATTGCGGCACCGGGTGCTGTAAAAGGTTTGTTTGAAGTTGCCAACGATTTGGGCCGCATGCCTGTTCACCGTATCATCGAGCCAGCAACGGTATTGGCGCGTGAAGGGGTGCCGGTTAACGCTATGCAAGCCCGGATATTTCAAATCGTCGACGGCATTTATATGTCGACGCCGGAAAGTCGGGCCATTTTTGCATCCAAAGACGAAGCAGACAAACTGATTGGTGAGAACGAGTTATTTACAAATGCAGCCTTTGCAGATGCCATGGATGCGATTGCCCATGAGGGCGAAGATTTGTTTTATAAGGGAGAGATATCGACCCTTATTGATGCCGATTGTCAAATGGGTGGAGCCTTGCGGCGTAAAGATTTGGAAACGTATCAAATAGTTCGGCGCGCTGCTTTAGTCAGCGATCATCGTGGAGCTACATTTATTACTAACCCGCCCCCGTCCAGTGGTGGGCTGTTGATCGCGTTTGCGTTGGCTTTGTTGGAAGATGTGACATTTACAGACAAACCGTTCGGTAGTTTTGATTATTTGCAGGACTTGGCCCATGTAATGGGGCTTACCAACCAAGCCCGAATTGAAACTGAAATTCATCATCTTGATCTAGTTGATGCACATGATGTTTTGCTCGATCCTGAATTGTTAGATAAGTACCGCGCTGAAGTTTTGGGTAGGCCATCAGCCCGGCGCGGAACCACACATATCAGCGTTATTGATGCCAATGGTAACGCGGCAGCTTTAACCATTTCCAACGGCGAAGGTTCTGGATATATCGTTCCTGATACTGGAATTATGATGAACAATATGCTGGGTGAAGAAGACATTAACCCACGCGGCTTCCATAATTGGATAACCAATACCCGTATGAGCTCTATGATGGCCCCTAGCCTGCTTAGGGCTCCCGGTGGGCAAATTACGGCCTTCGGGTCTGGCGGCTCGAACCGCATCCGAACGGCCTTATTGCAAGTGCTGATGAATTTAGTCGACTTTGCTATGCCCCTAGATCAAGCCATTGAATCACCTCGCATCCATATAGAAAGTGCCCGTTTGGATGTTGAAGACGGGTTCCGGCCAGAAGTCGCGCTTGAGTTTGCAAATGCGTTTGAGGATTCAAAAATATGGCCGGAGAAGAATATGTTCTTTGGTGGTGTTCATGCGGTTGGCTACGATGGGGATCGAAAAGACATGTGGGCGGCGGGTGATCCCCGGCGTAATGGCTGTGCTGTGGTTTTGGATTAGCTCTCATTTACGCCCCAAAAGATCAAAAATGAGGGGTAAATGGCTGTTGACGCGTAACCGTAGGCTCTGTACAACACCGCTCAACTGAATTGTTCCGTCGGATGCTTGTGCATGACGACGTGCGCCCTCGTAATATAATGATCCTAACCCGGCGCAAGAAATTAGCATTCGGCATGAAATAAAATGACAAATTTTGAAGGCGTTGCTTCGGCTCTTAGTCAGGCATTGGACAAACGTGGTTATACTGAACTGACACCTGTGCAGCTTGCTGTGTTGTCTCCTGAACTTAGAGACGTAGATGCCTTGGTTTCTGCGCAAACAGGATCGGGAAAAACCGTTGCGTTTGGAATGTCTATAGCGCCGACGTTATTGGGTTCAGACGAAAAGTTTGGCCGTGGTGGTCGTGCCATGGCATTGGTTGTTGCCCCAACACGTGAATTGGCCTTGCAGGTTAAGCGCGAGCTCGAATGGCTGTTTGAACTGACCGGAGCTAAAATTGCATCGTGCGTTGGCGGCATGGACATGCGGACGGAACGACGGGCTTTGCAGCAAGGTGTGCATATTGTTGTAGGAACGCCGGGGCGTCTGCGCGATCACATTGAACGGGGTTCGTTGGAACTGACTGAAATTAAAGCTGTGGTTTTAGATGAAGCGGACGAAATGCTTGATTTGGGCTTTCGCGACGACTTGGAGTATATCCTAGGGGCTTCCCCTTCTTCGCGTCGCACATTGATGTTTTCCGCAACCGTTCCTCGCTCAATCGCCTCATTAGCAAAGCGCTATCAGCGCGACGCAATCCGGGTCGAAACCACATCTGAGCGCGAGCAGCATATAGATATCGATTACCAATCTTTGACCGTTGCGCCAAACGACCGCGAAAACGCAATTATCAATTTGCTTCGTTTCCATGAAGCCAAAAATACGTTGGTCTTTTGCGCCACCCGCGCCACCGTCAACCATATGACCAGCCGCCTGAACAACCGGGGCTTTTCAGTTGTCGCACTGTCTGGTGAATTAAGCCAAAATGAACGGACCCATGCATTGCAAGCCATGCGCGATGGTCGGGCACGGGTCTGTGTTGCAACCGACGTTGCAGCGCGCGGCATCGATTTACCTAACCTAGATTTGGTTATTCACGCCGATATTCCCAGAAACAGTGAAGCTTTGTTACACCGAAGTGGGCGCACCGGCCGGGCTGGGCGTAAAGGTGTTAGCGCATTAATAGTGCCCCACAATGCACGGCGTAAGGCTGAGCGGTTGCTCAGCAATGCAAATATCAATGCGACTTGGATTAAGCCGCCATCGGTTGATGATATTGAAAAGCGCGACCGGGAACGGATTTTTGAAGACCCAAGCTTGGTCGAGCCGTTGAACGAAGTTGAAAAAGCTTTCACAAAAGATCTATTGGGTCGTCATAGTGCTGAGCAGATTGCTGCGGCCTTTTTCCGGCGTGTTCAATCCGACAACCCAGCACCTGAAGAATTGATAGAGACGGGACCTTACAAAGAAGAAGCCAAAAAAACCCGCCGTGAAGATTTCAAGAACGGTGTTTGGTTCTCGTTGTCGGTTGGACGTAAAGACCAAGCGGAAGCACGCTGGTTGTTGCCAATGCTTTGCCGAGCCGGACATATTACCAAAAATGAAATTGGCGCTATTCGCATTCATCAAACTGAAACGCATGTTGAGTTGGAACCCGGTTGTGTCGATAAATTTTTGGAAGCTTTAGGGCCTAGCTGCAAAGTCGAAAAAAATGTTGGTGTGACGCGCCTTAAGGGCATTCCGGAAGTACCAAAAGAGCCATTTAATCGCCCACGGCGCGACAAAAAACCCTATGAAGGGAAAAGATCCGAAGGCCGCGATAAGCCTGCATATAAAGGCAAGCCTGATGGTAAATCTTATGGCCGTGTAGAAGGTTATAAACAAGAAGCGGGACCTAAATTCGGGCAAAAAAAGAAGTTTGACCATAAATCTGACACCCGTTCGGAAGAACGTAAATCAGAGAGCCGCTCATCAAATAGCGATAAGCCTAAGTATGAGAAAAAACCAGGTGAGCGTTCGGAAGGACGTAAGACGGAAGGGCGTAGTACATTTGGAGATAAGCGGAAATTTGAGAATAAATCACGTGATGGCTCAGCCCCCAAACGTCCTTGGGAAAAGGGTGATAATCAATCAAATGATAAAAAATCTAAGAAAAATAAAAAAAGTAAAAAACCTGGATTTGAAGGTTTAGGAGCCAAAAGTCGCAGCGCTGATAAATCGGGGGCTGCTCCTTTGAAAAGAAATAAGCCGTCTAAAGCACCGAAGTAAGGTCTGTAATTGGCATCTTTGGTTTGTGATTGGGAATAAGAAAAACAGCTAGCAAGAAGAATAGTTTTCAGAGATTGAGCTGTTGGATGGCCTGAGCGATAGCCAACGCAAAGATGTGGCAATAGCTCTGCAGTAGGCGTCATTACAGCAATAATGAACAAATTGTTGATCGTAAAAGCGATTTTACCGATATCTTATTTATTTTTGAAGGACGCGTACGGGTCGTGATTTTTTCGCTTTCTGGGCGGGAAGTGACGTTTAATGATTTAGATGCGGGGCATCATTTCAGCGAACTGTCTGTAATCGATAGCGAACTCCGTTCCGCCTGGATTATGGCCCTAAACAATTGCAACATTGCCAGCATGCCTCAAGACCGGTTTTTGAACCTATTGGAAAAAGAACCTCAGATTGCTTTGCAGTTGATGCGCGGATTAACCTCGATGGTTTGCGCGTCAACATTACGCATCTCAGTACGTTAGCTGCACACAACCGTTTACAAGCCGATTTATTGCGCCTAACCAAAACCAAAGTGGATGATGATGGCCGTGCTGATATTTCCCTGATCCCCTTGCATGTCGGTATTGCTAGCCGCTTCAGCACTATCCGTGAAACAGTTGCCCGTGTGTTAGAGGATCTTGCATGTAAGGGGCTCATTGTTAGTGAAAAAAATGCATTTATTATAAACTATTTGGGAAGCCTTCAGGAGATGGTTGAAGAGGTCCGGGGTGATTAATCACCTACAGGGGTATGAGGTGTTCAAAATACTTGATAAACCTTGATGCTTTTTGATTAATTCTAATGGTGCCGTTTGACTTGCGCATTGGAATGTTACAAAATTTGGCTTCTGTAAGTGGGAGTGCCTAAGTTCGTGTTTTCTTATTAATTAAGTTTGTGAATTAAAAGTGAATGCACATTTGAAGTTGGTGAAATAAATGGGTGTAGAGTATTACTAAAGTAGGCGCTTTGAGCAAATAGGAAATAAAAATGGCGAAAACCATTCTAATCGTTGAAGACAACGACTTAAACATGAAGCTTTTCATTGATTTATTACAAGCTCATGGATACAACACACTTCAAACTATGTGCGGACGAGATGTCATGAGTTTGGCTCATGAGCACAAACCAGATTTAATATTAATGGATATTCAGTTACCTGATCTTTCCGGTATTGAAGTCACTAAAATGTTGAAGACGGACAACGATTTGAAATCGATCCCTGTTGTTGCCGTTACGGCGTTTGCAATGAAGGGTGATGAAGAGAAAATTCGTGAAGGGGGATGTGAAGGATATATCGCTAAGCCGATTTCCGTCCCAACATTCCTTGATACGGTCGCTAAGTTTTTAAACTAAGACCTTTATAAATTGCGAGCAATTGAGCGCGCTAATTAAAAATCTTGTATTTAT
>JAPKAX010000141.1 GCA_028825025.1 Rhodospirillales bacterium
ATCATCAAATGATGCGGCGTAATTGTCGCCCCGATATGCGATTTTGACGATAAAATATAATCAACCGCCTGCTTTGTTGTTATGTGTTCAAACACGACTTTTAATTCTGGAAAGTCTTTGCGCAGTGGGATCATCACCCGATCGATAAAGACCGCTTCCCGGTCAAAAATATCAACCATTGGGTCCGTCACTTCACCATGCACCAACAATGGCATACCCATTTTTTGCATGCGCTCTAAAGCAGGGCGTACATTTTTTATATCGGTAACGCCAGAATCGGAGTTCGTGGTCGCTCCGGCTGGATACATTTTAACCGCATTGAAAACACCGTCATTATATCCAAGCTCAAGCGCGTCCGCATCGGTACCATCGGTCAGATAAGACGTCATCAATGGCGTGAAGTTACCCCCTTCAGGTACAGCCGCCTGAATTCGGTCCCGGTACGCTAGAGCTTGCTCAACCGAGGTAACCGGCGGCACTAAGTTCGGCATAATAATCGCTCGACCAAATTGCTTTGCCGTCAAAGGCACAATAGCTGTCAGCATTTCACCATCACGCACATGAAGGTGCCAATCGTCGGGTTTCCGTATCGTAATCTGATCCATTTTCAACTGTCGCCTTTGCCTAAATTTAAACTATCAAACACATCGCCATCCGACGCAAACCCGCATATATGATGATTATGCCATAAAGCATAATACAAAAGATGCCATGCCGCTTGGCCTCGTTTTTTGTCCGTCGATGTGCCCATCGAGGCGAACAAGGTATGCACAACATCCGGTTGGCATGCCTCAACAATGCCAGGCTGATTGGCGACCAAGGGGGCCAAAGTCAGCGCCTTGGCCGAAATCCATTCTACTACAGGTACACTAAACCCACGCTTTTTGCTAAACGCTTTGGCTTCGGGCAAGTTTTGATCCAGCCATTTTCTCAACAACCACTTACCCCGCCCATCTTTGATCTTAAGGCCATCGGGTAACCCAAAAGCAAAGTCAGCAACCATCGGGTCTAAAAAAGGAACGCGCCCTTCAACCCCATGTGCCATCAAACAGCGATCGAGTTTGTTCAGCAGGTCATTGGGCAACCAATCGGCACAATCATGCGCCTGAGCCTTTTGCAGGCGCGTATAGCTTTGGGGTAAATCATTTGCAGGGGCATCATACGCAGTTCGCCATTGAGGTGTCTCGTTCCTTAACAGCCCAAGACCCTCGAGGGCCCCAAATTGGCGCATGGGTCGCCCCCCCAGCCATGGATGGCGAATGGCGCGTCGATAGCGGCCATAACCCCCAAACAATTCGTCCCCGCCTTCACCTGACAACACAACCTTTAACCCCGCCTTCTTGACCTCTGCCGCCAATTTGTATGTGGGTAAAACCGCGTAATCCGCCGCCGGGTCATCCATTAGGGTGGTTATTGCGGGAAGCATATGCCAAAAATCATGTTCTGAAAATTCTATTTCATGATGGTCTGAACCCGCTGTTTTGGCGACAGTTCGGGCATGATCGCGTTCATCGTGCACGCCGGTGCCGCTAAATCCAATTGTATAGGCTTGCACGGGTTCTGGGTTTAGGCGTGCCATCATGGCAAGGATGACAGACGAATCGATACCTCCCGAAAAGAACATCCCATACGGCACATCTGAGCGTTGGTGCACATCTATGCAATCCGTCAGAATAGCATCTAACTTTTTCAATGCGTCCTGAGTTTTAATTACCGCAGGCGCAACAGGAGGAAGAGCGCCCAGATGAATGCGCTCAGTGATTTCACCTTTTTCAACAACCAATGTTTCACCCGGTAAAACCCGGTAAACACCTTCCATTATTGTTTCGGCACCCGCACAAAACTGAATATTTAACAAGCAGTCGCGCGCTTCGGTGTTGATTTTGGGATTCAAAATTTTGGCTCTTTGAAAGGCCTGAAATTCAGAAGAGAAAACAAAACCATCTTCCGTAATTCCATAATAAAGTGGTTTAATACCAAACGGGTCACGGCTTAATATCAATCGGTTTTTGGCTGGGTCGTGGATCGCAATGGAATACATGCCCCGCAAGTTCTGAGCAAATTCAATGCCTAAGCTATGGTATAAAAACAACGGCACTTCACAATCAGATTGCGTTTTGAAGGCGGCACCTTTGAGCTGTTGCTTTAGTTCTAAGTAATTATAAATTTCACCATTAGCGATCAACGCTAAGGGTGGTTGATCTGATCCATTTTCAATAAAAAAGGGTTGATCACCTGCGTTCAAATCAATGATCGCCAAGCGTGTTTGCACGAACGCCAGATCGTTTAATAAATAACGCCCAACACCGTCCGGCCCCCGATGCTCAAGGGCTTTTGCAAAATCATCTATAATCCAGTCCGCAGGTAGCGAACCGTCTTTGGTCATTATACCGGCAATGCCGCACATGGTGTTGTGACTTTTTCAAAAAACTCTAGATACTGATTTACAACAATGTCCTCGGTGAAATTCGCTTCATATTTGGCGCGACCGTTCTCAACCATCCGATCCGCAAGGCTTGGATCATCCAAAACATTTTTAATACCCCGCGCTAACATAGCAGGATCATCAACCGGCACCAATATGCCTGTTTCCAAGTGCTCAATCAACGCTACCGGCCCATAGCTGTCGGCGGCAACAACGGGCGTATTATGTGCCCATGCCTCAATCACCACATTGCCAAGCGGCTCATGGCGCGATGGGCAAACAAACAAGTCGGCCGTGCTTAGCAATGCCGCAGTATCATCGCGCCAACCTAAGAACCGAACGCGCGGTTTAACGCCGGCCTTTTCAGCAACCTTATCTAATTGATCACCTAAAGGCCCATCACCCGCAATCCACAAATGTGCATCGGGCACTCGGGCCATCGCTTGCAATAATATATCAAACGCTTTATTTTCATGAAGTCGACCCATAGCCAAAATAAGCGGGGCTTTGTCTGGTGTAAAATAAGTTTTTCGATTGAGCGGCTCGGCTACGTCTTCAGCAACAAAATTAGGCAGATAATGCACCTTCTCAGCCGGCCAGCTTTCTTTAATCAAATAATCGACAAGGCTTTGCGTATTCCCAACCAAATGGTCACAGGTTTGATAATATTTCAAATCATAATATCCACCTAATCGGGCAACATGAACAAAATCGCCGCCTTTCGGCGCGGGGCACATATTGGTTGCCCGGTTCATCCACGTCAGAACAATATCGGGCTTAAACGATTTAATTTCTCGCTTAATCGCACACGACGTTTGCCAGTCTAATTTTCCACCGAATTTCAACTCAACGGGGTCAACGCCTCCGGTTTCAAGCCGGATTTTGCGATCTGGGTTTTTTCGAATAAGCACGCGCTGCTCGATTAAATTTCGTTTGTTCATAGCAATACACAGGCGCTCGAAAAACAATTCCGCACCGCCGGTATCTGCGCCAGCCATGATTTGTAAGATTTTCATATATTAAATCTAATTCCCAATCAATTGTTCGAAGCGCTCGGCCGCATCGGGCCACAACCAGCTTCGTTGTAATTTTAAAGCAGCATTATGTTGCGATTTCCACAACGCTTCATCGCTCAATAGTGCTATCGCATTTCCAACAAAAGCCAGATCCGATTTAGCAACAAATCCGGTTTCACCGTCTTTAATGCGCTCAACCACGGAACCTAAATCACGGACAACCGTAGGCACACCAGACGCCTGCGCTTCACCAACGGCGAGGCAAAACGTTTCGTTTATATCACCACGATACAGCATGCACCGGGCGGCTTTAAATTCTTCGATCAACACAGGTTTAGAGACAGGACCCCGAACCCGGACCCCCTGACCTTCTAAGCTTTCAGCTTGTTTGATAACAACCGCCATGGCATCTGCTTTTTTATCACCGACAGAGCCATAAGTAGCGGCTCCTGTAAATAAATGAAGCTCAGTCCCCGGCACTTGTGGCTCGATTTGGTTGGCCCATAAATCCAACAACCAATCTAAAGACCGCAATGGGTTTGATGTAAATATTGCACGTGGCGCTGGTGCCGATTTCAAAGGTTCTGCGTGGCAAAAATCGTCCGGGATTCCGTAGGGAATAACAACACGCTCTCCACCCGGCATCCAATCGGGATACGTCGTTGCGTGGTAATTCCCAATATAAATAATCGCCGGTTTAACCCGCCATAGCTTTGATAGATACCGCCATTTTTTTATATAAACGGCGGGGTTGTGTATCCAAAACACAGTGCGTTTGGCCAATGGCATACGATCAATTAATTCATCACCTCGGTTGGCAATATACAGATCAATATTTTCAGGCCAGTCGCCATCTTCAATCGGGTTCCAATCGACCCCTTTGTGCGTTAACGGTGCTTTGCATTTGTTACGAACAAAAACCGTGTGTCCCCGACTCGCGAGTTCTTGCATCAAATTAACGATTGAAGATTCCACCCCACCCAGCGGGCGCTGCTCAGGTGTTTTTGCATCAAATTCAATGCCATCATCGGCTAATAATATGCGTGCCATTATTTGTCTTCCAGAGACGCTTTTAAATGAGATATCAAGGGGAACAAACCAGCGCAAATGGCGACAATCAAACCATATCCGCCTTCGCGGTATCCTTTACGCGAAACGTAACATTTGAAAAATCGTGAAATTAGGCGACGGATGTTATTTGCAGTTGTGTCTTTAAGGCCGTGTTCACGAATATCTATAGCACGCGCTGTTGAATAATTATCAAGCCGGCGCAACATGTCTGAAATGTTCCGATCCACATAATGGATCAAGCGGCTTTTGAGCATCGGCCCTTTTTCACCGGACCATTTCAAGCTGGGGTGAACCCGTTGATCACCCCATACTTTAACGCCCTTTTTAAATAATCCGGGGTAAGCCGCTTTGCCAAACGACGCGCCCCAACCCCAGCGAACAAGGCGAGTTCCAACATAATTATCGACCAGTATTTCATGCCAATCATGTTGTGTCGTCTCGATCATTTTTAAAATTTCCTGAGCTAATTCATCAGGTACGCGTTCATCCGCATCAATCTCGAATATCCACTGACCATGGCATGCGGCAATCGCCGCATTTCGGCGCTCGCCCTCTTTGTCCCAAGCCCCGTCAACAATCTGGTCTGTAAACTCACGCGCAATATCACCTGACTTATCGGTGCATTTATCAAGCACCACAACAATCTCATCCGCAAAAGACAAGGTTTTCAGACAGTCTGCTAACTGGTCCTGTTCATTATGGACGCTAATCACAGCGGTTAATTTGAGGCTAATATCGCTCATGCCACGGCCCCTTGCGTTTTTTGCCACAAATTACGGGCTGCGTCTTCAACATGGTCAACGGTCAAGTTATCCATCAATGATCCTGATGATTTATGATCAAAGCCTTCGGGGTGAATATCATCAAAGCCTTCGGGTGTTCGGATGCTGGCGCAATGCGCTCCCCACGGACCGTACAACAGTTCTTTGCTGGGGCCAAACAACCCAAGTGTTGGCACTCCGGCCGCAGCGGCTAAATGCATCAAGCCAGAATCATTGCCCACATAAAACGAACAGCGCTGCAAACATGCATAAACTTCAGCTAAACTAAGTCTACCAATTAAATCAATCCGGCGCGCCGAAGGTATTGCTTCAATTAAACGGATGGCGTCTGGCCGTTCATCATCACGCCCAAACAAAGCAACCCGGCACCCAGGCATCAACCCGCCGGGCTGTGAAAAGCGTTCAGTCAATTCTGCAAAACAATCAACACGCCACGTTTTCGCGGCCCAATTTGCCGTTGGGCCAATGGCAAGCACAGGTGCGCCAGAAGGTATCAATGTCTCGGCCTGTGATTGATCAGCATCAGAGCAAAATAATTTTGGCGCGGGTGGGTTGTTTTCTAATCCCAGAACCCGCGATATTCCAATGACTCGATGTTCGGTATTTTTAACTTTGCCTAAGTGACGCTGGCGCAGAGAGGGTACTAAGTATGATAACGGCGCATTGCGTAAATCAACAACTAAATTCCAAAACTTACCGACGGTCAGCCCCCACATGCGGAGCCAATGCAACGAAAAGGCCATTTTATCCATGATAATCAAACGCTCAATATTCGGTGCCGCTTCAAACAAACCAGCCGCCGAAGGACCACAAACAACCGTGATTTTTGCATTGGGGTGTGACCGCACTAAAAGGTCAAGCAATCCGGTTGAAAGGATGGCATCGCCAATGCGGGTTGCGGTGATGAATAAAATGCGCATATTTGATCACTTAAAAGATAAAGATTCAGCCACTTATAGGATGCGGATATCGACTTGAAAAGGCTTCCCCGCTTGCATTTGGTGTAGCCGCTGATTACTTCTTACTGAAGCTCAGAATATGCGCGTCCATTTGCCCGCCTGAACATTACTTATTAAGGACCCAACTATGCCACCAATAGCTTACACACATCTAACTAATCGGGGCATTATTTCCGTAACAGGCTCCGACTCTAGGGATTTTTTGCAAGGTATAATTTCCAACGACATAACTCTAGTTTCGCCCAACAAAACCATTTATGCAGCTCTTTTAACGCCACAGGGAAAATATCTGTTCGATTTCTTTATCTCGCAATCCGGCGAAAAACTATTAATTGAATGCGAAAAGGACCGCGTTCCAGACCTGATGAAGCGTCTACGCATTTATAAATTGCGTGCTAATGCTGATTTAGTAGACGAAACAGAGACCTATTCGATATTTGCCATTTGGGGCGATGACGCAGCACAAGCAACGGGACTACACAATGAACGCGGTTTGGCGCACGAAATATTAGGTGGAACGCAATTTATTGATCCGCGTTTAAATACGGCAGGGGTGCGGTCAGTTTTGCCCATTGAGGTTGCCGAAGCTCAGCTTCAATCCCTAGCAGCCGAACCAGCATCCGCATCCGATTACGACCTACACCGCTTGAAATTAGGCCTACCCGATGCCAGCCGCGATTTGGTTGTTGATAAAGCGATACTGATCGAAAGCGGGTTTGATGAATTGAACGGGGTTGATTGGAACAAGGGGTGCTATATGGGCCAAGAATTAACTGCCCGCACAAAATACAGAGGGTTAGTTAAAAAGAGGCTGATTTCTGTGTTCATTGAAGGCGCTGCACCGGAACCCGGAACGCCGATTATGGTCGGTGATAAAAATGCCGGTGAAATGCGATCGAGCAATGCGGGCCATGGAATTGCCCTTCTGCGTTTGGATCAATTGAATAACGAAGCCGCAGAATATATATGCGATCAAGCAATCTTGCGCCCAAATAAACCCACATGGGCTGATTTTTGAATTGGTTTTGTTCACCGCCAATTGACGCTAAGGTCCAAATATGACCTCTTCTTCCGACATATTAAAAAACTCCCCCAAACTGCTAGCCCCGATCACCCGCGCGTATGAGCGGCGTTTAAGCCAATATGGCAATGATCCACGGGGAGTGTTTTGGCAAAATAAAGAATATCAATTCAAGCGCTTTGAAATACTAAGCCATATCTTCGATCCCACTGATAATACAAAGAATATAAGTATTCATGATTTTGGCTGCGGTTATGGGGCTTTATTTGAATATTTGGCAGATAAGCCAGTTATGGAAAATGCCCAATACATTGGCACCGACATGAGCAGCCAAATGGTCACCGCAGCACGTAAAAAAGTTACAGACCAACGGGCTGAATTCAGACGGCACCTTATAGCGATTGATGACGCTGATTATACTTTGGTTTCAGGCACTTTTAATATGCATTTGGGCCAAGACGAAGAAGAATGGGAGGCCTACATAAAAGCCAGTTTGCTCCAGCTTTGGTCAAAAACCCGTGTTGGCTTAGCCTTTAACATGTTACGCGATGATGCAGAATATCATTACGATGGGCTTTTCTATATCAACGGGCACGACCTATTTGATTTCTGTGCCACCCGCTTAAGCCCAAATGTAGAAATTCAAAATGATAGCCCACTACCCGATTGGACCATTTTTGTCCGCAAGTAATAGCGCTGTTTCTAATTAACGTTTTTACTAATCTGTTTGGCCAGTTTTCCAATAGCATCCATATCACCCGGACTGATGCCCCAATTCATTTTAACGTCATCATCCGCCCAACGCGGTACCACATGCATATGCAAATGAAACACCGATTGCGCTGCCCCGGGGCCATTGGCTTGTAATATATTAATACCATCTGGATTTAGCGTTTCTTTAACAGCGCGGGCTAAACGCTGGATACCGTTGACAGTTGCAGCGGCCCAAATATCTGGGGCCTCAAATATATTAGGTGTATGGAATTTAGGGATGACCAACGAATGCCCCGGTGCAACGGGATTGATATCCATAAACGAAAATACGCTGTCATCTTCAAATATTTTAAAGCTTGGAATTTCACAACGAATAATTTTACAAAATATGCAGTCGTTATCTAATCCATCATGAGCACTCATAAATTTTCCTTTATTTTCTTCCGCGAAGCCGAGCACCAGATAACCGTTGTCACCCTGATGGACCAACTCCATTAATAACCAGTATTTGTAACAAATCTAGTTTCGCAATGGTTTTAACAAAAGCCAATAAATCAT
>JAPKAX010000142.1 GCA_028825025.1 Rhodospirillales bacterium
ACAACATCGAATAAATGGATGAAAACGCTTACAGATTTACAATCGCTGTTGCAGGGTTTAGTGAAAAAAAATTGAATATTACAGCCAAAGAAAACACTCTTTCTGTAACCGGGAATTTGGATGTAGAGACCCCACAAGATGTGACCTATCTGCACCGGGGCATAGCGGGCAGAGCTTTTGAGCGACGGTTTGAAATTACCGAGCACATAAAAGTATCTGGTGCCGGTCTCACCAATGGTCTGCTTAGTATTGAACTGGTTCGAGACGTTCCAGAAGAGAAAAAACCGCGCAATATTTCCATATCCAGCCGTGCCATAGAGCATAAAAAGGCAGCCTGGCGCACCCCTCGTCAGACCAGCCTAGAGCGTTTACAGCGATTTTTGGATCGCGGTAAACGCTCTAACTTATTGATATCACTGCAAAGATCAAATTCACGAATGTAACCATTCGCTCCGGTTTTGCTTTAGAAAGCGCGCCTGCCCCACAGGTGCCCTTTTATGATTTCAGGAAGGTAGTGTAAATTTTTCAAAAATTTCACGTCGATGATCACCCATCGAGGTCGATTTTCCAGAAGCCGTATCAACAAAAACTTCAACAACATGCCCAGTAGCCGATGCCATAACATCTTCAGGGCCAAATAGAGCCAACTCAAAAACCACACTCGAATTACCAATTTTAGCAACCCGCAAGGCTGCGTCGATGAGATCTGGGTAACTTAATGCTTTATGAAACCGGCAAAGGCTTTCAACAGCTTGCACATTTTCTATCGCTGATTTCCAGTCCAATTTAATTTCTTCAGCCAAAAACTTAACGACAATCGTCTCAAACAAACGATAATAAACAACATTATTTAAATGCCCCAACATATCATTATCGTTCCAGCGCGTTGGAATCGAATGATGATAGGTAAAATCGACACGCGTAAACTTTCGCATTTCTGTAGTCATATTTAAAACCCATATTTTATTGGGGATGTTTTTAAGTTAAAAATTTATCGTATTTCATAAGTTAATTAGGGGCTGCTGTTTCCAGCAACCCCTAATTTTTAGTTCGATGTCCCTGTCAAACTTGCCTTTATTTTTATTAATATCTAAGCTGAAACTAAATTTACTAAGACAATGTTACTCGGGTCAACAGGAGAGTTGGTATTTTTATATTAGTATTGTATTCCAAATCAAAAAAAACCGCCTCATAATTTGGAGCGGCAAGTTTAACAGGTAGATACAAAAGTAAACTAGATTATATATCATCCTAAATAAATTAAAAATCAATCCTCTTAATAAATACTTAATTACAGCTAGACGTATTTGGAGACATTATGAGACCCGCCGTTCCATAGGTGACTCTAATTTTATGGTTGGTAGTTCCAGCCCTTCATGTTCTGACATCGCCTAATGGCGGATCCTGGGGCGCCCCAAATGGGTCTAAGTGCCCTTTTGGGCCACGCGTAGGCTGACTGGCTATTGTATTGCTGTTTGGGTTTATTGGCTGGATTCTATTTTTACGTTCCAGACGCACCTATAAAACACCAGAATCCTAACCTTCCCTATTTTTTAAAAAAGCTCTCAGCCCCTTCTCTAGCCTTCTCCTTGAAAGCAATTTTATCGCGAGCGCGGGTAATCTCAGTTTTTAACTCTTCAATATATTCACCAAGCGCTTCAATCGAAAACGCATCTAAATCCTTGAGCACTTGCTTCTTTTTTATTGGTTCCAACTCATCCGTATCCATATTCAGCCCCTCATAATTGGATGTGTCTTGTCTGTTCTCAAATAAACTTTAGATTGAATGTCCGTTAATTTCATACAATTCTGTTTATCCTAAAGATTACGAATACAAAGAAACAAGCGCAAGGACATGCTGGTCATATTCAAGCATTGTTTTTGTAGTAGGCATAGTCTTTAGGGTAAACCCTCGTAGACGTAGCGCTTTTCTCTTCTGGCGTTGTTAAAAAGCCTTGAAAAATATAGGATTTCCTGCGACTTTCCGCCTATCCAGAGGGGAAAATCACTTCTGCAGAATGGATAAATTAATGGGTCCTGACCCTAGATACAAAGATAATAAATCAATTCAGATCACAAGGATATCCCTATGATGTTGCCAGAAACAATGAACTGCATCGAAATCCCTGAGCCAGGTGGCCCAGAAGCGCTAAAGACCACAACACGACCCGTTCCGACCCCAGCGCCATCAGAGGTCCTAATTCGCGTCGAAGTGGCTGGTATTAACCGTCCGGACTGTATCCAGCGCCAAGGCAACTATGCGCCCCCTTCGGGAACGACAGATATTCCGGGTTTAGAAGTATCTGGAGAAATTGTAGCTGTTGGAGTGGAAATCAAAAACTGGTCCGTTGGCGATAAAGTTGCGGCCCTTTTGGCTGGCGGTGGGTACGCTGAATATGCGGTTGCTCCCTTCCAACAATGCCTTCCTATCCCAGATGGGCTTTCAATGATCGAGGCGGCAGCCCTACCCGAAACCTTTTTCACCGTCTGGACCAACGTCTTTGAACGCGGTGCCCTTAAAAAAGGCGAAACCTTAATGATCCATGGGGGCTCTAGCGGGATCGGAACAACGGCGATCCAGATCGCAAGCCACATGGGTGCCCGCGTTATTACAACCACAGGCAGCGCCGATAAATGCCAAGCCTGCGCCGATTTAGGCGCAGAACGCACAGTCAATTACCGCGAAGAAGATTTTGTAGAAGCCGCCCGTGAATTTGGCGGCGGCAAAGGCGTTGATGTGATATTGGATATGGTTGGTGGCGACTATATTGCCAAAAACATCAAATCTTTAGCCCCAGATGGGCGCTTAGTTCAAATTGCATTTTTACAAGGCTCAAAAGCAGACATCAACTTCATGTCTGTCATGCTGAAGCGACTAACCTTAACGGGGTCCACATTACGCCCCCAAAGTATTGAGCGAAAAGGCGAGATCGCATCGGCATTAATAGAAAATGTGTGGCCTTTGATATCGAGCGGTAAAATTAAACCCGTTATATACAAAACGTTTGCCCTAAATCAGGTTGCGGAAGGCCATGCTTTAATGGAATCGAGTCAGCATATTGGGAAAATTATGCTTAAGATATAGGATTCAAGCTTTCGTTGTTTGACCCAACGGCGAAACGGAGGCTATAAAGGCCCCAAATGATCACTAGTTATCTGTGATTAATGCGAAAACTCTGGAATGGGAAAAAGATTATGGTGCATCCGTTGATGCCAAAGGCGAAGGCTGTATGGCTTGTCGATAATACAACGCTCACATTCGAGCAGGTTGCTGAGTTTTGTGGATTACATGAACTTGAAGTTCAAGCCATTGCCGATGATGAAGTTGCTGTCGGCATGCAAGGTTTGGATGCTCTTGCTTCCGGTGAATTAACACCCGAAGAAATTGCACGCTGTGAAGCAGACCCAATGGCTTCGTTGAAAATTGCAAAAAGCGATGTTCCTGAAGCCCGCGCAAAAAGAAAAGGGGCACGCTATACCCCCGTCTCGAAGCGTCAAGATCGGCCAAACGCGATTGCATGGCTTGTTAAAAACTATCCTGAGCTAAGCGATGCACAAATTTCAAAGCTGGTTGGCACAACCAAACCAACGATCAATTCAATTCGGGATCGTACACACTGGAATACGCCAAACATTAAGCCGCAAAATCCGGTTGGATTGGGTTTATGCAAGGGTGATGAGCTAGAGAAATTAGTCGCCGTTGCCCGCGCCCGCGCAGGGACTGAGCACACCCCAGGCGCCGCAACAGCGCCAGACGGTGTCATTAGCCACGCAAACACACATGCAACACCCCCGGAACCTAAAAAAGAGCATACAGTGGAAAATGTGTTTGGTACGGCTCCAAAGGGTAGCGCTGATTGATAACCAGCAAATAAATATATGACTTTAAAAACGTCCGGAGCTGATTATCAGCCCGGGCATTTTTTATTCAGCCAAAGATCGACAATTTCAAAATCCGAGCAAAAACAAAAAATGCAGCATTGATTAAAACCAAGGCCGCATTGCTGAAAACCGTGATGAAGTTCTTTAATCAGCGACAGGAACCGTATAGTTCAGTCCCAAACGCCCACCATCAACATTGATTGTTTCGCCTGTGATATAGCTTGCTTCATCGCTGGCAAGGAATGCCGCTACGGATGCAATTTCCTCAGGCTTTCCCAAGCGCCCAATAGGGGTTCTGGACATAATCGATCGCCGCACCGAATCATCTACAGTTAGGGTTTTCACCATATCCGTTGCAATGCTTCCCGGCGCTATTGCATTCACCCGAACCCCTTTATCAGCAAGCGCCAACGACATAGCGACCGTCATCTGCTTAACACCGCCCTTACAAACCGCATACGACAGCAAGTTTGGATTGGTAATAACAGCTTGGATGGAAGACATATTGATAATGGCACCACTGCCCTGCTTCGCCATTTGTTTGGCTGCCGCTTGCCCTGATAGGAAGAAGCCCTTCAAATTGATCCGCAACACCCGGTCAAAATCGTCTTCTTCTATTTCAAGAATATCAGCTACGTGTAAAATAGCGGCGTTTGAAATCATCACATCTAAGCGGCCATATTTTGAAATGGCTTCACCGACCAGCGCGTCAACTTGGCTTTTTTCACCGACATCACACGCGACGAAATGTGCATCCCCACCGGCATCGCGTAAAGTTTGAGCCGAAGCTTCCCCTTTTTCCGTATTCACATCAGCCAAAATAACGATTGCGCCTTCTTTGATGAAGCGCTCTGCACACGCAAAACCAATGCCTTGAGCAGCACCAGTTATGATCGTGACTTTATCTTTTAAATTCATGAATTCTCTTTCTTAATTAAGTATTTCGAGCGACACTATAACCAATGATCTGAAGGGCTGCATCAATTTCATCTAAAATGGCTGGATCATCAATGGTCGCGGGCATTTTATAATCCTGATTATCGGCAATCTTTTGCATCGTTCCCCGCAAGATTTTACCAGACCGTGTTTTGGGTAAGCGGTCTACCACTACAGCCAATTTGAAGGCGGCAACCGGGCCAATTTTATCGCGGACCCGTTGCACAACTTCCGCCACAACATCCTCATTGGCTTTTGTCACACCTGCATTCAATATCAAAAACCCAACCGGCAATTGACCTTTCAGCTGATCTTCGACGCCAATAACGGCGCATTCAGCAACGTCTGGATGACCGGCAAGAACCTCTTCCATTCCGCCTGTTGACAAACGGTGACCCGCAACATTAATAATGTCGTCGGTACGGGCCATGATCGATAAATAACCATCTTCATCCATAAACCCAGCATCAGCCGTTTTATAATACCCCGGATATTCAGCCAAATAAGCATCTATAAAGCGCTGGTCAGCGTTCCATAGGGTTAGTAAAAAGCCCGGCGGCATAGGTAATTTAATGCTAATAGCGCCAATATCACCACGAGGTATTTCATTACACTCATCGTCCAAAACCCGAACATCCCAACCAGGAACAGATTTCGTCGGCGATCCGGGGCGCACTTCAAAGGCATGGAGCCCCATACAGTTCGATACAATCGGCCATCCAGATTCGGTTTGCCACCAATGATCTATGACGGGAACGCCAAGTTTATCCTCTGCCCATTGAAGGGTATCAGGGTCTGTGCGCTCGCCCGCTAAAAATAGCGATTCGAATTTGCTCATATCATATTGTTTGATCAAATCCCCTTTCGGGTCTTCACGTTTAATTGCGCGGAACGCCGTTGGGGCCGTGAACATGACTTTGACTTTATGTTCAGAAATCACACGCCAAAATGCACCTGCATCCGGGGTGCCAACCGGCTTTCCTTCGTATAATAGGGTCGTGCAGCCGTGCAATAAGGGTGCGTAGACAATGTAGCTATGTCCAACAACCCACCCCACATCAGATGCAGCCCAATAGACATCACCCGGATCGGCATTATAAATGTTTTTCATCGACCATTTAAGAGCCACCATATGGCCCCCATTATCGCGAACAACGCCTTTAGGCTCGCCTGTAGTGCCAGATGTGTACAAAATATAAAGCGGGTCTGTGGCAGCGACAGGGGTGCATCCAGCCGGTTCAGCGGTTTTAACTGCTTCGGCCCAACTGACATCACGCCCCGCAACCAATTCAACTTCTAATTCGGGCCGCACCAAAATCACGCACGAACTTGGTTTATGCGTTGCAATATCAATGGCACCGTTCAGTAACGGCATATACGGGATCGTCCGGTTGACCTCAATCCCACAGGTCGCACTGATAATAACCTTTGGCGTTGCATCATCAATCCGCACCGCCAATTCGTTTGCCGCAAATCCACCAAAAACAACAGAATGAACAGCCCCCAAACGCGCACAAGCTAACATCGCAATGGCGGCTTCAGCAACCATCGGCATATAAATAATAACCCGGTCCCCTTTGCCAACGTCTTGGGTCTTTAAAACACCAGCAAATTTAGCAACCGTGTCCAAAAGCTCTGAATAGGAATAGGTTTTTTGCGACCCGGTAACCGGGCTGTCATAAATCAAAGACGCTTGATCGCCCCGGCCTTGTTCCACATGCCGATCAAGAGCATTATAACAGGTGTTGCATTCAGCCCCCGCAAACCAACGATAAAAGGGCTTATTGCTGTCATCTAAGACTTTATCCCAAGGCTTAATCCAATCGATTTCCTTGGCCGCTTCAGCCCAAAACTCTTCCCGATCATCTAACGATTTACGGTATGCTTCATCATATGCGTTGCTCATATTCACCCCTGCCTGCTTGCTTACTTGATAAATGGAACGGTTTAAGCCGTTTTAACTTTGTCTATATTGTGTGGCAAAAATGCAAACTTTAAAAGAACGGTTTGAACCTGCCATCATTAACATTTAACGTGATTTTGTTACTTTTTATTCGTTAATGACAGGACCATCAAATGACTGCGAACGGCATATTTGAAACTGATTTAGACCATAATGCAGCAAATTATGCAGCTTTATCACCCATTTCGTTTATTGCACGAACGGCCCACACCTACCCAGACAGATGTTCCGTCATTCACGGATCAAAACGTTTTACGTGGAAAGAAACGTATGCTCGCACCCGGCAACTTGCCAGCGCGCTGCAAAAACGCGACATAAAACCCGGCCAAACGGTCTCGATTATGGGATCGAACACGCCTGAAATGTATGAAGCTGCATTTGGTGTTCCCATGGCGGGCTTGGTCCTAAACACCCTTAATGTGCGCTTAGATGCGGCGAATATTGCTTTTTGCCTAAACCACGGGGAAGCTGAAGTTTTAATTACAGACCGGGAGTTTTCGAAACCGGTTAAGCAAGCGCTGGCACAGATTAGTCGCGATATTTTGGTCATCGACATCATGGACAGCGAGTTTAAAGGTGAAGGGGAAGCCTTGGGCTCGATTGATTACGAGAGCTTTTTAAGCGAAGGGGACCCTGAATTTGAATGGGCTTTGCCTGCCGATGAGTGGCAAGCCATATCATTGAATTATACATCGGGCACAACGGGTGACCCCAAGGGCGTGGTTTACCATCACCGCGGGGCTTATTTAAATGCCGTGTCAAACATCGTTGGTTGGAACATGGGCCATCACCCGGTGTATTTATGGACCTTACCGATGTTTCATTGCAATGGCTGGTGCTTCCCGTGGTCGGTTGCGGCAGTTGGTGGAACCAACGTTTGTTTACGCCAAGTTAATGCAGGCACTATTTTTGCGGCCATTGGCGATTATGGTGTAACGCATTTCTGTGGCGCGCCTATTGTTCTCAACTTAGTTATTAACGCGGCAGCTGATGAACGGCGCGACTTTGACCACCAAGTCAACGTAATGACTGCCGCCGCCCCGCCACCTGCAAGCACTTTGCAGCGCATGCAAGAACAAGGCTTTAACGTCACCCATGTTTATGGCTTAACAGAAACCTACGGCCCGGCCGTCATGTGCGCTTGGCACCCCGAATGGGATGAGTTGCCAATCGAGCAGCAAACCATCAACAAAGGACGCCAAGGGGTTAAGTATCATGCCCTTGAAGACTTAACGGTTATGGACCCTGAAACAATGACCCCCGTCCCTGCTGATGGAGAGACCATGGGAGAAGTGATGTTCAAGGGCAATATTGTTATGAAGGGGTATTTAAAGAACGCCAAAACCACCAGAGAATCTCTTGAAGGTGGCTGGTTCCATTCTGGTGATTTAGGCGTAATTGAGCCCGATGGTTATATTAAACTGAAAGACCGATCAAAAGATGTCATCATTTCTGGTGGTGAAAACATCTCATCGATTGAAGTTGAAGACACCTTGCACAAGCACCCCAGCGTGATGTTTGCTGCCGTTGTCGCCAAACCTGATGATAAATGGGGTGAAACGCCCTGTGCGTTTGTTGAGCTATTGCCGGATTCTGGGAATATAACAGAACAAGAAATCATTAAATTTTGCCGTGATAATATGGCCCACTTTAAATGCCCACGGCATGTGATCTTTGGCCCCGTCCCCAAAACATCGACTGGAAAAATCCAAAAATTTAAACTACGCGAGCAGATAATGGAGTAAAC
>JAPKAX010000143.1 GCA_028825025.1 Rhodospirillales bacterium
AACTTGTGACAGGATACATAACTCAAAAATTGAGTACACCTTAATTCTCATCTAAATGATGTATCAGCAATAACCTCAAGGATCGTTTGGGCGGCTTTTTGGCTAGGCGATTGACCACCCGTTGGCGACAACATTTGTAGGGCTGTTTTGAAGGCGGCTTTTTGGTTTTCTTGGGCTTTGGTGTTTTGCAATAAATTCAAAATTTCAGGGGCCAAAATATCGGCTTTGCAGTTTTCGATCAGGCGTTCGGGCATGATTTCTTGATCGAGTAATATATTGATTAAACCTGCGTATTTGGCGGTTACTAAGTACTTCCCTATAAAGGCCGTCAGCGCGTTCACTTTATAGGCAACCACAGACGGCGTGCCGACGAACGCGAGTTCAAGCGTTACCGTACCTGATGCGGCTAAGGCGACGTTTGCAGCCGCCATTGCGTCATATTTATCTGAGCTTGCATCGATAACTACGGATTTAATTGGCCATTCGGCCAGTTCCGAACGGACCGCTTGGGCAACATGGCCTGTGGTGACGCTGATTATCTCTAAATTTGGAATTTCGGATTGGAGTTTGAGGACTGTTTCTTTGAAAATTGGCAGATGACGGGTGATTTCTCCGGTGCGGCTACCGGGAAGAACGCAAAGTATCGGTGTTTCAGGTGTAATGTTTTGTGTTTTTCTAAATTTATTTCCATCGGCCCGAGTTGCCGAGGTTTCAATAACTGAATGACCGATGAAAGTAGCTGTAAGGCCCTCCTTTTTAAAATAAAGTGGCTCGAATGGAAGCACACATAACAGATGGTCTAAGAACTTAGCAATTTTGGCGGCTCGGCCCGGTCGCCACGCCCAAACGGTGGGGGCCACGTAATGAACAAGTGGGACACCCTTCCCTTTCAGTCGCTTAGCGACACGAAACGAAAAATCTGGGGCATCTATCGTAATCACCACATCCGGTTTTTGATTGATGACATCTTTAACGACTTCAGAAATTCGGCTCAGCAATTTAGGAATTTTGGGCACCACCTCTGCAATTCCCATAACGGACAGGTCAGACATAGGGAAAAGGCTGCTTAATCCCTCAGAGGCCATTTCCGGCCCTCCTACGCCAATATACTGAGCTTGCCGATCTGTAATTTCTGATAATGCCGCCATCAAGCGCCCTCCCAACAGATCACCAGAGGGTTCACCGGCGATAATATAAACACGCAGGGTTTCTAAGTTTTTCCGCATTATCCATCACCATTGGATTTACCGATGATAAATAGATTCGCAGCGTTAGCGGCGTTGATGGTTTCACACTTATCGAGGATAAGGGAGTTTCCAGCTTCTATGGCGATGCCGGCAAGACCTGCGTTTGCCGCTTGAGCAATGGTGTCTGGGCCAATGGTTGGTAAATCTGCCCGCTTTTCTTGACCTGGTTTAGAGATTTTAACCAAAACGCCCGACCTTAAAGAGCCTGAGGCTGGCGAGATATCCTTGATCATAGCAGCTGTTCCTCTTGCGTTTTCTTCGGCTATAACGGTACCAGAGCGGGTGATGACGGCTTGACCAATATCGTGCCGTCCCAGCTCAAGCGCCGCATCCCAAGCAATTTTAATATTACGCATTTCTAGCTCTGAAGGCTTAATATCTCCATAAACACCTTCGTGAGCCAGTAAACTGGGTAAAATGGTGTGGGCTCCAACGATGCGGAATCCTTCTTTGCTTTCTAAGGCTTTAATCAGCGCTTGAAGTAATCCATCGTCGCCTTTATTACCAACGCCGGTGCGAGCAAAGAACTTGATGGCCCAAAAATCGGGACATAATTGAAGTAATGAAGGTCGGGTAACGGAACCGACCATCACAAGTTCGATAACCCCTTGCTCATGAAGCATCGCAACCGTTTTACCTGCGGCACCCAATCGAGCCCAAAAATGAGGCGTATCAATAACCGTTTCAGGTGCAGCATTGCCTTTTAAGGCGATGACAAAATACGGACGCTTGGTGCGTTTGCATTCGGATATGATATTGAGCGGAAGCGTGCCACCGCCAGCGATAATGCCAATCTTAGGCAGCATTGTCCGAGCCGGGTTGGCAAATTGCGCGTGATGAATCATGCCTGATAAAGTTTACGATTTCCATGACAGGTTCATTGTTGACAAAATCTTCTGCAACATCATCTAAGCGCTCACTTAACGTTCCTTCTTCAGAAAACATCAAACGGTATGCTTTGCGCAGTTCATGAATTTCATCGCGGGTGAATTTGCGGCGCTTGAGTCCTACTAGGTTTAAACTTTGAAGACGCGCACGGTTACCAATAACCGATCCATAAGGAATCACATCATGCTCAACTCCGCTCATGCCACCAATCATTGCATGCTTACCGACACGGACAAACTGGTGAATGGCTGATAATCCGCCAACAATCGCATATTCACCAATTTCCACATGGCCCGCCAGTGTCGCATTATTGACCAAAATTGCATAGTCACCAACATGGCAGTCATGGGCAACATGGGCGCCAGCCATAAACAGGCAGTGGTCACCAACTTGGGTCAGCATACCGCCCCCTTTAGTACCGGGGTTCATGGTAACGTGTTCACGGATAACGTTATGCGATCCAATAACCAGTTCTGATTCTTCGCCACTATATTTTAAATCTTGAGGCGCATGACCAAGGGAGGTAAATGGAAATACCTTTGTGTTGGCACCAATTTTTGTCCGGCCAGCAACACACACATGTGATATTAACTCAACGTTAGTCCCCAATTCGACATCAGGGCCAACAGCGCAGAACGGGCCGATTTTTGCTCCGTCACCAATTCTTGCCCCAGAATCTATGATTGCTGTCGGGTGTATGCTACTCATTTTAAGAATCTACAATCATTGCTGAATAGGCTGCTTCTGCCATTAATTTTCCATCGACGCGGGCTTCGCCTTTAAACTTCCAAACGTTGCCGCGGTTTCGTACTTTTTCAACGTGTAATTTAACCTGATCACCGGGGCGTACCGGTTTTCTAAACCGGGCATTGTCGACTGTCATAAAATAAACCACGCTGCCGGCTACTTTTCCTGTGGTTTTAATAACCAAGACGGCAGACGTTTGAGCCATGGCTTCAATTAACAAAACACCGGGCATAATAGGATGACCTGGAAAGTGACCTTGAAAAAAAGGTTCATTCACAGTGACGTTTTTAATGCCAACAGCGCTGGTGTCGAGGACAACATCTTTAACTCGGTCTATTAAAAGAAATGGATATCGATGTGGGATCATTTGCATGATCTCGTCAACTTCGATGGTTGGGATTTCAGATGTGGTTTCGTTATCCATATGAACTAGCCTTTAGTTTTTGCCATTTTTTGAATTGTCGCTATTTCGCGCATCCATGTTTTAATGGGCCGTGCGGGTGATCCGCCAACAGTTTCGCCATCACCAACATTTCGTATAATTCCACTTTGTGCAGCAACTTTAACACCAGAACCAATTTGCAAATGCCCTGCTATACCTGCTTGCCCACCAATCATCGTGAAATCGCCAATTTTGGTGCTTCCAGATATGCCAACGTGCGAGACGATGAAACAGTGTTTTCCAATTTCTGCATTGTGGCCAATTTGAACCAGGTTATCAATTTTGGTTCCATCTCCAATAACCGTATCAGGGCCCGTACCCCGGTCAATTGTTGTATTCGCACCGATTTCAACATGATCTCCAATGATCACACGCCCGAGCTGTGGGACTTTTAAATGACCTTGTGCGCCAGGGGCAAATCCAAATCCATCTTGGCCAATACGAACACCTGGATGGATAATGACAGACGTTCCAATTTTACAGCATTGCAATGTGACCAATGAGCCAATCGTAGACCCCTCTCCTATTTCACAACTTCGCATAATTTCAACATTTCCGCCAATCGTGCAGTTGTCACCGATGACGACGTTATCACTAATAATTGCTCCGGCAGAGACCGTGCAGTTGGTGCCAATTTTAGCACTTTTTGCAATATATGCTTTATCCGAAATTGAGTTTGTCGGCAACGATACGGGATAAAAAGAAGATGCAACCCGCGCATAGGCCCCATAAGGATCG
The DNA here is from genome assembly GCA_028825025.1 of Rhodospirillales bacterium. Classification (GTDB taxonomy): domain Bacteria; phylum Pseudomonadota; class Alphaproteobacteria; order Rhodospirillales; family Casp-alpha2; genus JABMNT01. Next base: position 4,063 of record JAPKAX010000143.1, read on the forward strand.
CGGGTTAACAAAAGAGCCATTCCTGAAGGTGCTAATTCAGCCAATTCAGGACGCACAATACATAAACCAGCAGTACTTTTTAAAAATGCATCTTTATATTTTTTATTATCGAGAAAGCTAACATCCGTTTTGCCCGCATCGTCTAAGGAACGAACATCCGCGAATTGAACATCAGGTTTCAGGGTACCACCAAGTTCTGCCCCAACAATTTGTGCAAGTTCAGTTGCACTAAAGGGTCCCGAATTGTAAAAAAACCGAGGGTCCGCCATTATTTAGTAACCGGCTTCTTAACCGTCACTTTTGGTAATTGAACGTTTAATGCCTTAAGAACATCAGCCGTAATCTCTAATGAACGAGATGCCAATATAGTCACATCTCTGCGTAAAATGATATTGATGTCACGTTCTAAGGCTATTTTTGTGATTATTTTATTAAGTGTTTTTTCAACAACAACCATAGCTTTTGCACGTGATTTCTCAAGTGCTTGTTTGCTTTGTTGAACTAAGCGCTGAACAGCAACGACTTTTTGTTCAAATTCACGACGTTTTTTTGCAAACTCTTCAGGAGTTAGTAAGTTACGCTTTTTTGCCAATTCTTGGCTGGCTGCTTTTAGAGCAGATTCTTCGGTTTTTATGCTTTTGCGAAACCCATTCCTAAATACGACGATTTGTTGATTTACATTTTTTACAACTAATGATTCTCGGCGAATAGATCTGAGATCAAGAATGGCAACAATAAGGGAAGCACTCGTTGAGGCGGTTTTCTTGGTTTGAGCGTGCGCGCCGAGGCTGGCGAAAGATAAAGAAACGACTAAAGCAATAAACGTACAAATTTTCATGACGGTCAACACACGTTCCTAAAATCTGGTTCCAAAATTAATCCGAAAGTTTTCTATCTCATCATAGTCTTTTTTAAGCAATGGAATGCCATAATCAACCCCTAATGGACCAAACGGTGATACCCAAGTCATTCCGATACCTGAAGATAGTCGGAGATTTCCATCATCTACCGTCGTTGAGTTCTTCGGGGATAACTTTCCGGCGGCTCCAAAGTCTGTAAACATACGCCCACTAATGCCGAGTTCAGCAGGTAAACCTAATGGGACCGCTAATTCGGCTGAGCCATTGTAAAGCCATTCGCCACCGAGCGAGTCATCTGTTGCTGTATCGCGTGGGCCCGCCCCTGAGTTTGCGAAGCCCCGTAAATTATCACCACCAAGATGAAAACGGTCTAAAATGTTAACATCTTGTCCTAGTCCCACAATATGACTAAACCTGCCACCAATAGTTAACACCCATTGGTCTTTGAATTCATAATAAGTTGCGCCGCGTAAAATGTTACGGGCATACTTAACATTTCCGCCTAACCCAGCAATGGCAGTATCTAAGTTTAGAAAATATCCTTCTGTTGGGCTGTAAGAGTTGTCACGTTTGTCAAAACCAACTGAGTGGCTGACTTCTGACTTATAATTTATCACAGTATCATCTTGAATCAATGTTGTCGCCGTAGTATCGACGCTTCCAATAGTTGTTTTACTAAACCCGTATTTCCAATCTTGGCGAAGCTCTTCGGTAATTGGGTACCCTGCCCTCAGCCCAAAACCAGAGCGCTTCAAGTCGAAAGAGCTGGTGTCTTGCAAGTCTTGAATGATGTGAAAAACATCAAAACCGGCACGAATTTCACGATCAAGGAAATATGGTTCAGTGAAGGCTAAATCAATTTCACTTCGAGTTGATGCAAGCTGCAAGTTTAATGCTAAGTTTTGACCACGCCCTAGGAAGTTGTTTTCAGTAATACCAAAGTCACCAATGGGTCCTACAGATGACGAAAAACCAGCACCAATTGAGATAGAACCGGTGGATTTTTCTTCAACTTCGACTTTAATGACAGCCTTATCAGGAGCACTGCCTGGTCTTTGCTCCATATCCACTTTTGCAAAAAAACCAAGGCTTTCTAAGCGGTTTTTTGACCGACGAAGTTTGGATGAGTTGAAAGCGTCGCCTTCTATGATTTGAAATTCACGCCGAATAACTTTATCCAACGTGCGAATATTTCCAGATATATCAATCCGTTCAACAAAAGCTCGAGGGCTTTCAACCACTTCAAACGTCACATCAATGGTTTTGTTTTCCCGGTCACGATTAACACGTGGGCGCACGTCGACAAACGCATAGCCTAAATCACCTACACGATTTGTTAGATTATCAACAATTTGGTCTACAGCCGATATATCATACCATTCACCGGCCTCAATCTCGATGACATCAACTAAGTCTTCTTTTTTAAGGTCGCGTAATCGCGCATTGATTTCTAATTTATTAAATTGATACCTCGTCCCTTCATCTACTGTGAAAGTGACGAAAAAATCTTTCCGATCCGTGGTCAGTTCGGCCAATGCCGATGTTACCCTGAAATCAGCAAACCCATCCGTTAGATAAAAACGACGTAAAAGTTCACGGTCTAAAGTAATGCGGTCTGGGTCATAGGTGTCATCATTCGATAGAAAGCGCCACCAGTCGGTTTCTTTTGTTCGGATAACTTCGCGAAGCTTGAGGTCACTGAACGTTTTGTTACCAACGAAACGTATGCTTTCAACTTCAGTTAAAGAGCCTTCGGAAACTTCATAAATCAAATCAATTCGATTTTGTGGTAGTTGAATTATTTTTGGCTCAACAGACGCCGCAAACCGACCGTTCCGGCGGTATAATGTTAAAATGCGTTTTACATCATTTTGAACTTTTGTACGGGTGTAAATAACGCGGGGCCTAAGTGTCACTTCTAACTCTAGTGTGTCGTTGGCAATCTTGTCATTGCCTTCAAAGGCAATGCGATTAATAACCGGATTTTCAACGACTTTAACGACTAAAATATCGCCTCGGCGGTCAATACTAACATCAGCGAAAAGACCCGTTGCAAACAAGCTCTTTAAAGACGTGTCCAAGCGGCTTGCATCAAAATTATCGCCTTCACGGATAAGAATGTAAGACTTTACCGTATCTGGTTCGATTCTCTGTGCACCTTCTATCAGTATCTGGCGCACGGCCGAAGACTGAGCAAGTTGTGTTGAGACAATAGCTGTTTGTGCGACACTTAGTGTCGGGATTTGCCCTGCGATAAGCACAAAACACGTGCTAACTAGGAACCGTTTAATTCGGTTCACTTTGAAACCTCCACCAGTACAAAACGAGACTACGTAACGAGTCCTTTAATAAATTCAATGACTTCCAGATGGACCAAATCGTTCCATGTAACGAAAACCACGAGCATTAATACCAGAATCAGTCCGAAACGAAAACCGTATTCTTGTGCTTTTGCACCTAAAGGTCGTCCCAATAAGGATTCAATCAAATAAAACGCCAGATGTCCGCCATCGAGCATTGGAATTGGAAACAAATTAATTAAACCTAAATTAACAGAAAGTACCGCCATGAGCAATATGACTGCGGCAATCCCTTGTTCAGCCATTTGACCTGAAATTTGAGCAATTCTAAGTGGGCCGCCCAGTTCTTTAGTTCCGCTTTTACCTGAAACCACATCACCTATGAATGATAAAATTCTTGTTGACGTTATATATGTATTTTTAGCACCAACCCAGAGTGCCATTGCTGGATTCTGACGTTCGAAGTTAACAAATTCTGGGTTACCGCCGACACCTAACAAACCGATTTTAACGTCTTCACCTTCGGCATTTTTGCGAACGGAAAGTTTAGGTGTTGCAGAAAGGGTGATTTCTTTTCCGGTCCGGTCAACTTGAAAGGACAGAGATGTCTCTGGGTTTGCTGTAACAATCCTCCGTAAGTCACTGAAAAGAATTATTTTTTCTTTATTTATGGAAAGAAACCGATCACCTGATTGAAAACCAGCAATATCAGCGGCGCTGTCTTTGATTACTTCACCAACGACAGCCAAAGGAGCCGGAGTGCCAACAAATCCAGCTAAAATTGCAAAAGCGAAGATCGCAAAAATAAAATTAACGATCGGACCTGCGGCTACAATTGCTGCACGTTGGCGAACTGATTTATAATAAAAAGAGACGTCTTTTTCTGCGTCAGTTAATTTTGTTGGATTTTCATGCTCAGAATCATCCTCGCCTTCACCAAACATTTTAACATAACCACCAAGCGGAATAGCGCAGATTTTCCAGCGGGTTCCAGAGGCATCATTGCGACCCCAAATTTCAGGTCCAAAACCAACGGAGAACACCTCAACTCGCACTCCATTGCGTTTCGCGACCCAGTAATGCCCATATTCATGTACAAATACCAAGATGGTAATGACAATTAGAAAGACAACGACGTTGTTCCAGATAAAATCTAGTATTTCCATTTAAGCACCTAAACTTTTAATTTAATTTTTACGTACAGGATCGGGCAAATGCGCGTGCAGCCAAATCAACTTCAGCAATATCGTCTAAATTGGATATAGCTTTATTATCCAAACCCTCAAGGGTTTGATCAACAATTC
>JAPKAX010000391.1 GCA_028825025.1 Rhodospirillales bacterium
CGCCTCTAATTTATCCGTCGACTTGCACCGATCTATATTAATTTATGAAAAGCAGCCTAAATTTATGCGGTATAGCCTTTCAGAGTTTAAATGTTTTGCAATAGCAGCGGTGTTCGAATTAGTTTTTTGAGCGAAGATTTAGTTATGCCGAAAGCCGGCCCACATTCAGACCTTTTAATTATTTTCGGTGTTGCAACGACATTCGGTGGCCTCCAGTTCGGGCTTTTATTTCTAGGCAGTTTGAACTCGCTCGGTTTGGTTATATTAATGTCGATATTTGTCTTTGCTTATTTGCCCGACGTAGCAATCAACGACATGAAAATGACCTTTGAAAAAACGTAGATTTTGTTAAGAATGTAATCGATAGCGTTTTATCGAGCTTATTTTTTCGTCGATGTTGTATGGTGTTGATCCGTTCTCCTAACGTACACATCAGCATCAAAGCAAAAACAGACTTGACGCAAAAAGAGAACTAAACTAGAACATAAGTGAACGTTTGTAATTTGTTCTATATTTTGTGGGTCGCCCTTGGCGAATGTACTATCCATCGTTGAAGCGTGCTGACCCGAACACTAAGGGGATTTATGATGCTGACCAAAAAGCAATATCAGCTTTTGATGTTTATCGATGAAAGATTACGCGCTAGAGGTATCTCTCCCTCTTTTGATGAAATGAAAGATGCGCTTGATTTGAAGTCAAAATCAGGCATTCACCGCTTGATTTCTGGCCTTGAAGAGCGCGGCTTTATCCGTCGCCTGCCCAACCGGGCTAGGGCTTTGGAAGTCATGCGATTACCTGAAAATGCCGACACCCCAGCATCTGTGCACCAAACACCAGTCGTACCTCAGGGATTTCAGCCCAATGTTATTAAAGGCGATTTTTCAATCCCCGGAGCGCAAACCGCAGGTGATGCGGCGGCGGTTCAGTTGCCGTTGTATGGCAAAATTGCTGCGGGTACAGCCATTGAAGCCTTGCGTGATAATACAAATACCGTCGATATTCCTGCTGATATGCTGGGTGTGGGTGAGCACTATGCCCTTGAAGTTGAAGGCGAATCGATGATTGATGCGGGTATTTTTGACGGTGACACCGTTTTGATTCGCCGCGCTGATACGGCTGCCAATGGCGATATTGTTGTCGCACTTGTTGATGATACGGAAGTCACCTTAAAGCGCATCCGCCGCAAAGGGGAATCAATTGCGCTTGAACCTGCAAACGCTGCGTTTGAGACGCGGATTTGTGGCCCGGATCAGGTCAAAGTTCAGGGGCGTCTTGTTGGGTTAATGCGGCGCTATTAAGTTTTTGGCGGCAGAGTGGGTTTGGGTTGGCTTTTTGGCTCTTTAAGACCCAAGGCCGGTTGCCGCGACCTGTATTTGATGATTGGCGATCCTTGATATTTCTGATTTTTCGATGGTGATCCGCGCACCTGTTGATTAATGTACGATCTGAACTATATGCCCGCTAATTGTTGCGGATGACTTCGTTTTGGCAAAGGTAGGCGCTTCGACGGATAAAGTTCGTAGTTGGGCTGCTGTGAACCCCAATGCTGCTAACACCAAGGCAATCGCTGCGTTCATGGTTCCCTGTTTATTTGTGCTATGCTAATTCTAGATATGGCCAATAAGTCGCATAAACCGTCACAAGAAGGGCATGCCCACCCCATTGCAAATTTATTAGGGAGACTGAAATAAATACCGATTCTAATCGCCAACATAACAG
>JAPKAX010000144.1 GCA_028825025.1 Rhodospirillales bacterium
CCACCCGCATTCTGAAATCTGGTGAGCATCTCAGAAACATGGGATTAGACACGATTGCCAACTACCTTGATGGCACGAAAAAGTGAGGAATTAATATTTTTTACAATAATTTTCTTTCAGATGTGATTGCCAACTACATTGTGTTTAAAATGGGTAACCAATATGACGCGCTGATGCGAAGAGTGTTTCAAGATAAGGTGAAAATTGAACATGAGGTGATGTACGAAAACATGAAAATTTTCAAACATATGGACATCGATCGAAGTACTACCTTACACCTCAGACAAAAGCATCGGACTCCTTTTACATAACGCGGATGGATTTCTTGCGGTTGGCAGTATCTATGATGAAAGATTATCAAAATCAGACCTGCGTTGGTAAATACCTTAAAGAGTTTCAGGAACAGTCAAAACGATGGTATCAATTTGCTCCTCATGCAGACAATTCGTATCTGTGGGCAACTAGGTATGCTAAACGTTATGGAGCACAATTCTATTTTGATTTCCATGGCACGAAAAACCGAAATATTTTGGCGATAGTGGGGAAAAACGGACAGAACATAATGATTGATCTGGATGATTCGAGGATCGTTGTGACCAACAGTTCGGCAACAGGATCGGATTGACGACACTTTTTACTTAATGTTATTAAACAACGAGAGCTTCCCAAATAGTCTCCAAACAACTTTATAAGAAAATTGTTTGCAATTGTTCCATAAAAGTTACCAATTTTTTTGCTTAAAAAATTGTTAGATGGCTTCTAGAAGAGTCAGAATGACCCGTAAAGACTCCTTTGGATGATGTAGTGTTAGGTGTGCCAGAAGAGTGAATATGGCACTCATTGACACTTAAAACTAAAGGTGAATCTATTTAAATAGTTCCCCCACAAACGCCTGAGATCTAGTGATAGGGCTGGGAATCATCGCAATTAAAATAAACCTTATTTTTGTCGCCTAAGGTGTCGCCTAAAGTGAGCTTCCATTAACAAAGGGGCTAACGATTTTTCTCTAACCCCTTTTTTATTGGGTTCTTCAGCAGAACTCGAACCTGCGACAAGCTGATTAATGATCAGCCGGTGATCATGCGGTCTATGGTTAAGCCCAATAAAAAATCCATAAAAACAATGCTGCTGGCCGTTTTAATCGAGATTTCTAGGGCTGATTTGACAATGAAGCCAGCATAAAAAAACGTCCATATCAACATCATGACTGACATGCTGCCTGCAAGTTCAGGTGGAATGATCCCAATTAATCCTAGGGCAACAATACCAATAAAAACAGTATACTGAGGAACCATTGCCCAATTATAGGCAATGATAAATTTTATATATTTGTCACGGCATCCCATTGGTTTGGTCAGTTGTTCCATCAAAACAGGGAAGAGCAACCATGATAAAACATAAGCCGAAATTTCGCTTGCCATATGTTGGCTTAATGGCACATCCATTTGTTCTGAAAAATACCGCCCAGCTAGAACGGTAAAGAATAATGGTGCAATTAAGAAGGCGGCTGTGAACGAGCTCCAAAATCCAGCAACGGAAGTATCAAAATTACTGAACCCAGATTTATCGAAAAGGGCGAGCCGATAAGCCCCATACAGCGCCCGAGCCGAGTAGGTCATTGAAATCATTTAGGGGAGCCGAAAAAGCCTTGCAACATATGTTCGTAAATATCAGCCAAAACTTCGATATCCTTTACCGCAACATTTTCGTCAACCTTATGGGCGGTTGTGTTTTGCAAGCCTAGCTCGGCAACCGGGCTAACGTCTTTAATAAACCGGGCATCTGATGTGCCACCGGTGGTGCTTAAGTCGGTATCTAATCCGGTAACGGCTTTGATTGATGTTGCAATCAATTCACTCAGTTGGCCGGGCGGAGTTAAAAATGATTCGCCGGAAATCGAAATCGACATATCCGTCTTTCCTCCAATTTTCTGGCGATGGCTTTCTAATAACTTACTTAAACTTGCCCCGCTATGCTGATCGTTAAAGCGGATGTTTATGCGACCTTTGGCTTTTGCCGGAATGATATTGGTTACGTCGTTGCCTATATCAATATTGGTAATCTCTAGATTACTGGGCTGGAAATAATTCGTACCCACGTCTAAAACAGCATTGTCAACGTCGGTTAAAAAATTCACTAACCGCGGGATCGGGTTGTCGGCCAAATGGGGGTATGCAACGTGGCCTTGAGTACCATAAACGGTAATAGTTGCGTTCATGCTGCCGCGCCGACCAATTTTGGCCATGTCGCCGACTTGATCAATGCTTGTTGGCTCGCCAACCAAGCATTGGTCAATAACTTCACCTTTGCTTTTTAGCCAATCTAGCATCTTACGCGTGCCGTTGATCGCCGGTCCTTCTTCATCGCCGGTAATCAAAAAACTGATGGAGCCGCCTAGTGTCCCTTTTGTCTGCTCAATTAAGCGCGATGTTGCCGCAACAAAGCAGGCAATAGCACATTTCATATCACAGGTGCCACGCCCAAAAAGACGGCCGTCTATAATGTCAGCAGCAAAGGGATCAACGGACCAGTCTTCGGTATTCCCAACGGGGACAACATCCGTATGCCCAGCAAAGCAGAAATTGGGGCTGGCGATGCCATAGCGGGCATATAAATTGTCAACATCGGGGGTGCCGTCTTCGCTATAGGGTAGTCGATGACAAGTGAAACCTAATGATTCTAAAGCCGTCTCTAGAACATCCAATGCGCCCGCGTCGGTTGGGGTGACGCTGGGGCAACGGATCAGTTGTTGGCTAAATTCAATTGGGTCTATTGTCATTGGGTCGGCTCCCATGCATTAAGCGAATTAATCGCGTAACAAATCGTGTGCGAATTAATCGCGCAACAAATCGTTGATTGATGTTTTAGAGCGGGTTTGTGCGTCAACGCGTTTAACAATAACCGCACAATATAATGAAGGCCCTGGAGTGCCATCGGGAAGCGGCTTGCCGGGCATGGAGCCGGGAACAACAACGGAGTATGCTGGAACCCGACCATAGAAAATTTCACCGGTGGCGCGATCAATGATTTTGGTTGATGCACTAATGAACACACCCATTGATAAAACGGAACCAGTTTCAATAATAACACCTTCAACAACTTCAGAACGCGCGCCAATAAAGCAATTGTCTTCAATAATCACGGGATCGGCTTGTAATGGTTCAAGCACGCCGCCAATGCCTACGCCACCGGATAAGTGAACGTCTTTGCCAATTTGTGCGCAAGAACCAACTGTAACCCACGTATCGACCATGGTACCCGTATCAACATAAGCGCCCAAATTAACAAAACTTGGCATCAAGACAACGCTGGGTGCGATGTAAGCAGAGCGGCGAACAATACTGCCTGGAACAGCGCGGAAACCTGCTTTGCGGAAGGCTGCATCATCCATGCCATCAAATTTAGATGGAACTTTATCAAACCATGTCGATCCACCCGGCCCGCCTGCAATAGGGGCCATATCAGAAAGTCGGAAAGAAAGCAGGACGGCCTTTTTGAGCCACTGGTTGACAACCCAGCCGTCAGCCTGTTTTTCAGCAACGCGGACTTTTCCTGAATCCATCACATCTAAAGCCGCGTCAACAGCGTCACGGACTTCGCCTTTGGTTTGAATGTTGATTTCGTCACGGGCTTCCCATGCGGCATCGATGGTTGTTTGTAGATCTGATGTGTTCATCGTTTTAATATCCTGTGTTGTGTGCGCAATTACGTCTTAAAACTGATTGCCGGAACATGCGTGACAGGGGGCGATCTGTCAATGTTTGGCTGTGGTTTTTGATGGTTTTTATGGGTTTTGATGTGCCAATTCAAACGATGGCGTTTAACCATTCCGTTAGGTCATCAACAATATGATCAATATGATCACCGCCGGCTCCTTCAACGGCCCAAGCCTCTTCCGTCCGAACCCACACCGTTGTTATACCAAGCGCCGCTGCAGGAACTAAATTGCGGGCCATGTCTTCGATCATGACAGCGGATTTTGGATTGATGCCAAAAGCAAAAAGCATCTTCTCGTAAACATCGAGGTCTGGCTTTGGAGTGAATTCGCAATCAACAATGTCGAATGTGGCATCAAAATGGTGAGTGATTCCTAGCCTTTCGGTCACGTTTTTGGCGTGTGCGGTGGAGCCGTTCGTGAAGATGACTTTACGCCCGGGCAATTGCTCAAGTGCTTGATTGAGAGCCGGTGAAGGCGCTATTGGGCTTAAGTCAATGTTGTGGACGTATTCCAAATATTCATTGGCAGGAATGTTGTGAACTTCCATCATCCCACGTAAGGAGGTGCCGTATTCACGGAAAAACAATTTTTGCTTTTTATGAGCGTCATCCCATTCCAAGTCCAAAGCTTGCATAATGTACTCAGTGATTTTCCGATCAACCTGATCAAAAAGCCTAGAAGACGCAGGGTATAAGGTGTTGTCTAGATCAAAAATCCAAGTATCAATAGATTGAAAAGGTGGACTTAAAACGGATTTTGTTTGATTTTTTTCCATATCCGCATTTGATTGACCATAATCGTCTATTGCAAGCTTAATTTAAGACTTGCCTGATAAAAGAAGTTAGAACAAAAAAAGGCTGAACGCTGGTTATCAGTCCTTAGTTCATAAATGGTGTTGATATCGACTTATCGGATATTTGAAAGCGAACTGGTTAAATGAGCAAAGATGCCTTTGTTAATCCTATGGACGATGCGAATAGCCCGTTGGATTGCAATCAAAAGATGATGCAGAAATTTTGCTAGCAGGGATCAGTCGGAGGGTGATATTTCCTGCTCTATGCGATAGGCGTGGGCTGGATAAGTCCCCAAAATATTGACCTCATGTGTGAAAAAGTTTAATTCTTCAAAAGCATTTTTCATGGCTTGATCTTCGGGGTGGCCTTCGACATCTGCATAAAATTGAGCCGCGACAAAACCACCACGCAAATAGCTTTCTAATTTTGTCATGTTGATGCCATTGGTGGCAAACCCGCCCATTGCCTTATAGAGAGCCGCAGGTAAATTGCGAACCCGAAAAACGAAAGTTGTAACAACAAAGCCTTCGGTCTTTGCGGGGACTTTGGGTTCTTTAGACATGACAACGAAGCGCGTGGTGTTGTGTTCGGTATCTTCTAAATCCTTCGCCAAAATTGTTAAATCATAAATTTCAGCAGCTAATTTAGAGCTAATGGAAGCTTGGGTTTTATCCTCCCATTCAGCAATATCTTTTGCGGCCCCTGCCGTGTCGACGTGATCCACGGGTGACAGGTCATGGGTTTTATTGAACTTCCGACATTGGTTCAGGGCATGAATATGACTGTGAACGTGAGTGATATCTTCAAGCATAGCACCTTTTGCACCGAGCAAATGGTGGTTCACGGGTTGAAAGTGTTCGCCAATAATATGAAGCCCAGAATCGGGAAGTAAGTGGTGGATATCAGCAACGCGCCCGGCGACGGTATTATCAATAGGGATCATTGCTAACGCTGCTCTGCCATCGCGCACAGCAGCAAACGCATCTTCAAAGTTCCGGCATGGCAGTGTTGTCATGTTAGGGTAAGCTGCCCGGCACGACATGTCAGAATAGGCGCCGTGGGACCCTTGGAAAGCGATGGCTTGATTTGCGGTTTGGTCGGGACGAGACATGTTTGCTCCGTGACTTTTGATTTTGGTACTTATAACCCTGCGGCTTTGATCATTTCACGCGCAACAGTAAGATCACCCGGAGTATCGACACCAAAGGGAACAGTGTCAACGCACGCCGCATCAATCCGCATACCCGCTTCAAGGGCACGCAATTGCTCTAGTTTTTCACGTTGTTCTAAAACACCGGGTTCTAAAGAGACGAAGTGGGTTAAGGCGTCGCGGGTATAGGCATAAAGACCAATGTGATGATACAAAGGCCCGTCCCCCGTTGGGATCGTCGCCCGGCTGAAATAAAGAGCACGGCCGATCGATCGCCCAGGTTTTAACCCAAGCACAGCTTTGACGACGTTGGGATTGGTTTTTTCTTCTTCATCGGTGATTTCAGCCACCAAAGTTGACATATCGACGCCATCCGTTTTCATAGGTTCCAGACACGCTCGAATGATTTTGGGGTCGAGGGTTGGCAAATCACCTTGCACATTGATAATGCAATCGTGGTGACCGTCCGGATCGATAATCTGTAAGGCTTCGAAAATTCGGTCGGACCCAGATGGATGATCGGGCTTGGTCATTACTGCCCGTCCGCCAGCGTCTTCAATCGCTTGTTTAATGGCAAAATCACCACAGGCCACAACAACAGGGCCCAAATCAGACTCCATGGCGCGGCGCCAGCATTGAACGATCATGGGGGCACCGCAAATATCAGCAAGGGGCTTATTCGGCAAGCGGGTGGATGCCAATCTGGACGGTATAAGAATGATGGGGCGCGTTGGTCTGTTCATGCTCAGATCATAGCTTTTGAGAGCGCTCTGTAAATGCTCAAATCAATCAGTTTAATCGAGGGATTGCACGTTCGGGAACTTGGCGCTAACTTCCGAACTTAATTTGGAGGTTACACCATGCACTTTTCTTATTGGGAAAAACTAGGCTTCGGTCTTTTAATTGCGACTTGGGTCGCATTTGGTGCCAATTATGTTGGCAATGTGATGATACACACAGAACCCTTGGCTGAAGCAGCCTATAAGGTTGAGGTAGGGGCCGCTGAACAAGCGCCTGCAGCCGAGGTGGCAAGTGCTGAGGAAAGCGCGATGACACTTCTGGCGTCTGCGGATGCTGGGAAAGGTGCAAAAACGTTTAAAAAATGCGCTTCGTGTCATTCGAATACAGATGGGGCAAAACACAAAGTAGGCCCTAATTTGTGGGATGTGGTTGGTCGCGCAAAAGCCAGTGCTGCTGGTTATAAATTCTCTGCTGCTCTAAAAGATAAAGGCGGCGATTGGTCATTTGCTGATTTGGACCAGTTTTTGGCTAGCCCAAAAGGCTTTGCCAAAGGTACTAAGATGAGCTTTGCAGGACTTAAAAAGGCCAGTGATCGTGCTGCGGTATTGGTTTACTTGCAGTCTTTAAGCACAACGCCTAAGCCTCTGCCGTAACGGAATTTCTTTTGAGTATTCTTAACTTAAATCCGTATCTTGCTCTAGCAAAGCGAATGGCAGATGCCGTGCGCCCTGTATCGATGTCGTATTTTCGATCTGGTTTAGGGATTGATAGCAAGGCTGACGACAGCCCTGTGACGATTGCTGATAAAGAAGCTGAAACGGTGTTGCGCCAAATGATTGAAGCGGCATTCCCCGATCACGGAATTATTGGTGAAGAGCACGGTACCAAAAATACCGCCGCTGAATTTGTTTGGGTTTTAGACCCGATCGATGGGACCCAAGCTTTCGCGACGGGAAAACCGTTGTTTGGAACGCTAATAGCCTTACTTCATGAAGGTCAGCCACAAATAGGCATTATCGACATGCCCGCATTGAACGAGCGATGGGTTGGTGTTCGCGGGAAAACAACGCTGTTTAAAGGCAAACCCGCTTCAACGCGTCCGTGCGCTAATTTGAGCGATGCCTGGTTGTATGCCACATCGCCGCAAATGTTTATTCCAGAACACTTTGATAATTTTGAGAACTTGAGAAAATCATGCCGACGTGCAGTTTATGGTGCGGAATGCCAAGCTTATGGATTAATGAGCAGCGGCTGGGTCGATGTAGTTTGTGAAGACACTTTAGAGCTTTATGATTACGCCGCCTTAATCCCGATTATAGAAGGGGCCGGGGGTGTCATCACCGACTGGCAAGGCAACAAACTGACCACCCAATCTGAAGGTCACGTGATTGCTGTTGGTGATCCGGCACTGCATGAAAAAGTATTGAAAGCGTTGTCTTAAAACCTCAGAATTCCCTGGTTATCAATGACAACGGTTTGTCCTGTTACAAACGAATCTATCGGCGTTTGTAGAATAGAAATCGTTGGGTACCCCATTTCTCTTGCAACCAAATCGCCGAGCGCTAAAATGGCGTCGACTTCTGCCATTAAAATGGCTTTTGGAGCGATTTCTTTATACAGCAGTTCCAATAAAACAGCGCTGGATGAGCTCGACCCAATCAAACCGGGCAGGGCCAGAATGGTGTTGGTGATTGATGTCCCGCGATCGGGGTGATCTGCTTGAATGATAACGCCAGTTTTCGGGTTAACACCGCCCCAAAAACTTAACGGTGCTTGGAGTTTCAGAACAACCCCTTCGGCTTGACCGGTAACAATGATTTTTGTACTAATCATGGCTGCCATAACCGATCATCGCGCATAATTTGACCCGCAACAGCCGATTCGGCGCAGTCGACTAACGATCCAAACACCGATTTATATCCAGTATTCCCGGGTCCATAATGGGCGAACTTGGCTGAATTGGTCATCATTACCCCACCATTGCCTTGCAATATGGGGGCGACGGCAATGCAAGTGTCGACCACAATTTCGATTCCTGCTGCTATTAAAGAGGCCAATCGGCCCTCTTTTTCGAGCTTTGATAAAACAA
>JAPKAX010000392.1 GCA_028825025.1 Rhodospirillales bacterium
AAATTGAAAGCAATGGTGGTTTGGTTTATGCGAAGTCAAACACGCCAGAGTTTGAAGCGGGAGCTAATACCTATAACGAGGTTTTTGGTGCTACCCGAAACCCTTGGAATACGTCCCTGTCAGCGGGTGGCTCGTCAGGTGGTGCGGCGGTTTCTGTTGCAACGGGCATGGCTTGGCTGGCTCAAGGGACGGACTTTGCTTGCTCCCTTAGAAATCCAGCGGGTTTTAATAATGTAGTTGGGCTCCGCCCAAGTATTGGCGTTGTTCCGCAAGGCCCAAACAATGTACCATTCCAAACACTCTCTGTTTCTGGGCCAATTGCTCGTACAGTAGCTGATTGCGGCCTGTTTCTTGACGCAATGGCTGGCTCTTATGCCGCTGACCCATTTTCGGCCAACGTAGCATCAGGGGTGTTTTCGGTTGCTGCACAGTCACCCACAAAGCCGATACGAGTTGGGTTCAGCCTCGATTTGGGGTTAAGTCCGGTGGATCCATCCGTACGCATTACTGTTACTAACGCGATTAAAAAACTGGCTATGAGTGGCGTCGATGTTATTGAAACTTACCCTGATATGTCTGGTGCACACGAGGCGTTTCGCACTTTGAGGGCATTGCAGTTTGCAACGGCATGGGGACATTTGCTGCCAGAGCATAGAGATGTATTAAAGGCAGATGTGGTTTGGAACATTGAAGAGGGCCAAAATCTCACCTCAGGAATGGTAATTAAGGCAGAACGGCAACGGCTTCGCATAAGAAGAAACATTTTAGAGGTTCTCCAACAATATGATGCCTTGATTTTGCCTACATCAATTGTGCCGCCTTATCCGTTGACACAAGGTTACGTATCGATTTGTGATGGGGTTGAATTTGATAATTATCTTGAATGGATGGCTATCAGCTATGCTATCACTCTCACTGGGTGCCCATCCATTTCAATCCCAGGCGGTTTCACAAAAGATGGGCTTCCGGTTGGGCTACAAATAGTAAGCGCATCACACACCGATGCGAAGCTTCTAAGTATAGCGGCTTTTGTTGAATCGGAATTAGGTTTTTCCCTAAAAAAACCAATTACCCCACAGATTTTTAAAACCACTCAAATAGGTGCGTTATGAAGAATTCGAATCTTCCTTTTTTGATGAACGCAAACAATTCTATGTTCGTAGTAATAAATGTTCAGACCCGCCTTGCAATTGCAATATCTGATATTGGGCGTTTGCTGCAGACCAACAGCGCACTAATAAATCAGAAAAGTAAACCCGACGTTATTGTGGCAGGCACTGAAGCTCACGTTTGCGCTCTTCAAGCCATAACGGGTCTAATGGGCTTGGGATACAACCTCATTGCTGCTGAGGACGCTGTGGGGTCTCGTAAAAAATCCAATAAATCTACCTGTATTTTACGTATGCGCCAATGTGGTTGCCACATCGTTTCAAGTGAAATGGTTTTATTTGAGTGGCTTGAGCAAGCTGGCACAAAAATATTTCGTAAAGTGCTGCCAGTAATAAGAGATTTAGCGCAATCTGATCCATTTAAAAAATATTTAAAGAAATATAACAAGACGCAGGCAAGTTAAATTATCCGCATTGTAGACACGCAATCCTATTTGTGGATATAATTAATTAATCTCATGGCATAGTGATCGTTCGAATCATAGGGAACCTGGAGAAAATGAAGAATTGGGAGGAAATTTTGAAACCACCGTTTTTTAGATA